>NZ_CACA01000024.1:0-42930 GCF_000180455.1 Kamptonema sp. PCC 6506 | reverse complement strand
GGTGAAAGGTTCCAGGCTGTGAAAGCTTGGAGTTTTAACGTTTGTTTGCGATGTTGGTACGTTTGTCCAAGTCGCGCACAATGCTGTCGTTTACAATACCACAGATGACCTGCGCTCACCTACTTTTGCAAGTTAGGCTGGGGTTGGGGCTGGGGGTTTTGTGTTGGGAAATGTCGGGCCGTCAGTTCAAGGTGCGAGTCCTTTTTGCTAACTACCTCCCGCACAGTATTTTCAGGCATGACGTTCACATTATTAGTCTTGTTGTAATAGTTTGTAACAATTTTTTCATGTTAGGGGATAGGTAAAGGAGGTAAATTGTCAAGCAAAAAAGAGAATGGGTATAAAAGGTAAATTGTCAAGGCTCAAGTTTCGCTTTTGGTTAGAAGTTGCTTTTCGCCGAGAATGGCGTAAACTACGGTTGTTTCTGCTTTGCCTCGGAGTTGAATGGAACCTACTTTTTGGGCTTCGTAGCGATCGCGCACGCAGTCAAAAGTCCTCTCCGTCACTAATAGATTATAGGGACTATCCGAAGTAACTTCCTTATTCATTGCCTCCAACCTCGCCGCGACATTGACAGCATCGCCGATGACAGAATAGTTCAGCCGCCTCGCACCCCCGACGCTGCCTGCAACCAGTTGACCAGTGTGAAGACCAATGCCAAACTTAATTAGAGGTTTGCCTTCTTCTCTGAGGTGTTTGTTGAGTTCGTTGAGACGTTCGTGCATATCTATACAGGCGGCGATCGCATTCATAGCATCTTGTTCAATTTCTTTCTCTTCGGTATGACAAAAAGGAACGCCAAAAACAGCCATGATCGCATCCCCAATATATTTGTCCACAACGCCGCCGCGATTCATAATACAGTCTGTCATCGCCTCCAAATAAGTATTCAGCCAGGTAAGCAACTCTCGCGGTCGCATTTTTTCAGAGATAGTAGTAAAACTGCGGATATCCATAAATAAAACTGTGGCTGTAACTTCTTGAGGTTCGAGTTCCCCTTGTTGAAAAATTTCAGCTTTCCGCTTCCAAATCATCTGGGCCGTTTCCGGGTCAACGTGCTTTTCAAATAGCCGCATTAACTGTTGCTTTTCATATTGTTCTCGTGCTTGTAAAGCAATACCAGCTAAGATAATTGTACCGATAGGCGAGGCAATGGGAATCCACCAGTGAGAGAAGCCAAATAATAAAGCAGCGACGGTAAACCAAGCTGTAGGCAAACCAATCGCGATCGTAGTTCTTTCCTTAACATCTCGATGGAATAAAATCCAACTGGTAACAGGGCCAATGCCTAGCAACAAAATAATTTCCCAAACTTTCGGTACTCGTCTTAGTAGCCTCGAATTAAGCAAATTATCAATCATAGCAGCATGAAGATAAACCCCAGCCGTCGTGCGATCCAGAGGTGTCCGCACCCTGTCCAAACCTTCAGCTACAAATCCGACTAAAATCAACTTATTAGTAAAGGCATCTTGTGGAATCTTTCCGGCTACAACATCGCTAAATCCATAGGTCGTTAAAAACCTAGTTTTCCCCGGCCAGTTAACCGCTACTTTTTGTTGTTCTACTCCTACAATTGGCTGAGGCAAAAGTATAGGATTACCCGGATTATGGATATTATAAATTTGAATCAATGCCGAACTAAAACTGGGAGTACCATTGAACCAAAGGTTAGCTCTACGGCTGATACCATCTGCGTCTGATTCGTGCAAAATATCGCCAACAAAAAGTGCGGCTGCTTTGATTTCTGGTACTAAGTTTTCCTCATCCCCCGTTCTAGCGAGCGCCACATTACCGCTAGCTTTTATTGCTGCTGCTAATTCAGCATCTTTTGGGCTAGGATCGATGAAAAGAATATCAAAACCAATAGCAGTTGGCGCACTTTTTTTCAAACTTTCTAGTAATTGCACGTAGCGATCGCGCGACCAAGGAAATTGACCATATTCTTGCAAGCTGCGATCGTCAATTCCGATTACGACAATTCTCCGATCCCAACCAGGATTAGGAATAATACTCCGATCGCGAAGTTGAAATAAAGTTTTGTAGCCCAAATATTCTAGAGGTCTCCAAGCACCTAACTGTAACATTCCTACAGAAACAACTGCTGCTATCGCGCCTGTTAGCCAAGGAGGATTACTTGCTAGATATTTTTGAACTACAGAAATTGTTTTTTTTAGATGCACCATCCAATCTTTAAAATTCATACCAGTCCCTAGATTAATTTTGAGTCTTGGGTTATTTATTAATAACTGCTAATTTAGGGAACTGCTAATTCATACACTCGTTCTCTCACTGATGGCCCTCGCACTGTCACCTTCAGGCGACGGCTAAGAGGCATATCTCCTTCTATTCTAAATTTACCCTCTGCATCAGTTGCGATCGCCTCCCCATTCACATATACTAAATCCATCGGTTGAACTTGACCAAATAACCGAAAAGTCCGCGAACTGATTCTTGACAAACTGCGGATTCTGAGTATACTTAAAGCCGGATTTTCTTTGGTAAAAGTTGGCTCACCTCCGAAGTTAATTACACTCCAATAACCAGCATTAACAGCAACTTCCTGTTGCATTCCCGCAAATCCTACTGCACCTTCAATTGTATCAACCCCTGTTTTACCATCAGGCCCAACATTAACACCAAAAGATGTGCCTCGAACCCCAGCAACTCCCCTGGGAGTCCGCACTCTGACAGGAGCATTTTTAGCAGAATTGGCAGCTTGTGCGACTTCGTATATTTGACCAATTCCTGTCAAGTTATTAAGACCCGCAACGCGAGTTTCACTAACTCCATTCAAGGCTCTAGAACTGGAAGATTTGCTAGCAGATGATGCTATTGATAATCTAACTCGCCCTTTACTGACAAAAATAGCTGTAACTGGATTAGCTGCGTCTGCTGATAGGGTTTCTATTTTGACAGCAGTGTTTTCTGCAACTTCAACAATTCCAGAATTATTGTCTATTACCAAAGTAACTATAGAGTCATTACCAGTGACAAGTTCATCGTCAGAAGCGGATAAGCGATCGCCTACTTTTGCCGCTCTACCGCCAATAGTAGCAGTACCGCGAAGTTCCTGTATAGAGAGCGATCGCTCTGAAGCACCCTGTCCAATTATAATATCAACAGGAGTAGAGTTAGGGAAATTTGAGACAATCGATCGAGGTATTGGGATCTGTGGGGCGAGAAATTTACTAGCATTTAGTAGCTGTTTGGGGGAGGAAGAAACAGGGCTAGCAATCGCTTCAGGCATAATCGACAAGGCAGCCAGAACAGCTAGAGATAAGGTCAGTATCTCGCTTCTAGATAAGCGCCAGTAAGTAAGAAGTTTATTCATGTCTAAATTTTGTCATGTTTAACTGTAAATACCCCCACTTTTCGCTTCCCAACGCCGCCAATCAGGAATTAGACCATATTTCTATTGTCCCACCCCGATCGCAGGATATGCTTCTTGCCTATCTTTGGGATAGAGCAAGCGGAGTCCGCACTGAGAGCGCTAAAATATAAAAATCAGTTAAAAATGGCAACTATAAAGATAAAAGTCATACGATCATCATTAAGGTGATATTAAAGGGTCATTAGCCATCGTTGAAGAACTTGAAGATATAAGCCAATCTGACATAATTAATAACATTATTATTTATGCTGTAATTCTACTGCTACACTTAATTAAACAGCAAGCCGAAAATCGTTCAACTCGCTCCTGGGAAGTATCTATTCCCAATTCTGTTTTAAAAATTCAGGGACTAAATAAGCGTCGTAAAGCAGGGGGCGTTTATTTGCCTCCTGAAGAATTGCGCCTATCTCTAGAAGAAGCATATCAGCAAGCTATTAACGAAGCTTCTCTAGAAGTGGAAGCAGGGCAGTACAAAGCTAAAGAGTTAGAACAACTGGTTAACCGAGAGCAAATTCTGGATTTAGCCTTAAATTTAATATTACGTTAGCCCCAAACAGATAAAAATAAAGTAGAGGCAAGGGAACTTCGCCTCATCAGCAACACTAGCAACAACCTATGACTCCTTCTGCGATTCAACGCCTAACCATTACCACTAATTTCCGCCGCAGTTGGCGATACTGCATCTTACCCTGCTTGTTAACCCTCGCAGTTGCACTTAGTTGCCTGCTAGCATTCACACCGGCAGCTTTTGCCGGCATCAACGACGATCGCTTCGACGGCAATATCTTCGCTCTCTACGGTGGTAATGGCTCTCTCGTACCTCCCAGAGTCACCCTTACAGATTCCTTTCAACGCAGCAAACCAGCCTTGCTGGTGTTCTATTTGGATGACAGCAGCGATTGCAAGCAATATACCACCGTAGTCTCCAACCTCCAGCAATACTATGGCCGCGCCGCTGACTTTATCCCCGTCAGCGTTGATTCCCTCCCTGCTAAACCTTTAGACTCGCTTACAGAACCGAGCCACTACTACGAAGGCGTTGTCCCTCAAACGGTGTTACTAGATCAGTCTGGCAAAGTTGCTTTCAACATCAAGGGAGCCGTCCCCTTCGAGCAAGTAGATGATGCTTTCCGAGAAGTCTTTAACTTGCTTCCCCGTAGTGAGTCTGTCGAGCTCAAACGGCGAAGGGTGAATGAGTTCAATACTGAGTTGTCGAATTGACACTCCCCGGTCTGTCAGGGGATTTCTTATAAAGTCAGGACTTAAAGCATACTTCGTAACGCCGTCGTCCCGGTGGTATCTTTACCACCAGGACGACGGCGTTACATAAGTCTTGTTTACAGTGAAATCGCCTTGGACTGTAAAAGGCTCTCTCCTACCTGTAAATACTTTCCTGGTCTTTCTGGATCTGGTATATACCAAGCCGGATTTCCCTTCGGATCTCGTCCTAATTTTGCACCGGGAACCGGTGGTTGAGGGGAGGCGCTACCATTTGCTCCTGACCCCTGTTTTTGACCATTTCCCGCTAACTCAAGAGCCTTACTACCGTTACCTGGTGAAGGCAAAAAGCCTTCGGCTTGCATTTCAACAATGCTTTGCTTGAACGTCGCGACTACAAATTCTAGCTCTGCGTCTGAATGCGCGATCGTCAAGAAACAAGGACGGTGATCCCAAATATGAATTCCCTTTTCCCGCAACCAGTAAAATAGCAATTCTCCTTCTACAAATTCTGGCGGGTAGATAACTTTAAAAAGAGAACCAAAATTTTTCGCTTGGAAGGGAACCTGCAATTGCTCAAACAAACCATTGAGATCCGCCGCTAATTTATTGGTTTTTTGATTGAGCGATTGTTGCAACTGGGGCCCGCATTGCTTCAAATACTCTAAAGCTGCTTTCGCCGCTGCTAATACCAGCGGATGGCGGACAAAAGTACCCGCAAAATAGGTGACACCAACTTCAGGAAATGAGCTGTCGCCATATTGCCAGAAACCACCATCGAGAGCATCCATAAATTTGCGATTGCCAGCAATTACCCCAATCGGTAAACCAGCACCAACTACTTTGCCATAGGTGGCGATATCCGCTTCCACGCCAAAATAAGCTTGAGAACCGCCGGGATGAATTCGGAAACCAGTAATCACTTCATCCATAATGAAAGCTGAACCCGATTTTTCGGTAATTCGTCGCAATTCATGCAGGAATTCTTTGGGTTGAAGATCGGGACGGCGACTCTGGACTGGTTCTACCATAATCGCGGCTAATTCATCGGCATGATTTCTTAAAATTTCCAGAGATTCAGGTTCGCCATAATCCACGATTAACACATTTTCAACTGCTTCTGGCATAATTCCTGGGGAGGCGGGAATTGACCGTAATTTTTTCGTTCCCCGCACGATTACTTCATCAAAAATGCCGTGATAAGCACCTGAAAAAATGGCGATTTTATTACGTCCAGTTACGGTTCTGGCTAGGCGCATCGCACCTAAAACTGCTTCCGATCCTGTGTTACAAAATGCCACGCGCTCTAGCTTAGTTAATTCGCAAATCAGTTCAGCAACTTCTCCAGCCAGAGGGGTTTGCGGCCCAATTTCATAACCTTGTTTGAGTTGTTCTTCAATTGCTTGGACAATAAAGGGTGCGGAATATCCAAAAAAGTTAGAGCCGAAACCGTTGGTTAAATCTAGATACTCATTACCGTCTAAATCCCAAAGTTTGGAACCCAAGGAACGATTGACTACAATCGGGTAAACAATCTCTTTATAAGTGGGATTAAAACCTGAGACTGTGCGCGGATCTGCGAGGTGGTGGCGGTGGGATTGAGCGTACTTTTTAGAGCTGGGAGTTTTAGCTGTATATCGCTTGACAAATGCCTCGAATTTTGCTTGTTGTTGGGAATTTAATTCTCTTCCCTGAGTGTTGATTCGCGCCGCAGCACCAAAGGGTTTTTTCTCTTCGGTTGGTGGGGGAGAATTTTGTGATGTGGGGGCGCTGCTAGTGCCATTACTACTGCCATTACCGATCGGAGCAGGTGATAAGATTGGAGGCGACTGTTGGATAGTTTGAGGAGTAGAAACAGGCAGTGCAGATGGTAGGGAAGATGAATGATTATTTCCCAACAAGTCTAGTTGCTTGGACATCAATTGCAACTGTTGAGCTACGACGGATTCTAGAGAACCGGGTTGAGTATTTGCTATGGGTACTTGGTAGTTGGTAATTGGTAATTGGTAATTGGTGACTGGCAATTGGTTTTGATTTTCTTGTCTGGTTATTTGATGTGGCGGCGGGGCTGATTCGCTGACAGTTTGTGATAAAATTGGTGCGGTTTCCTGTGGGGCGGGTAAGACTTCTGGCGGCAAATTTCCATCTAGGAATTCTGCTAAGCTGTCGAGGGTGGGGAAATCCTCTAATAACTGACGAAATGTAATTTTGATGTTGAATTTTTTCTGCAAAGCAGTTCCCACTTGCGTCAAAGCTAGAGAATCTATTCCCAATTCTACGAATAAGGTTGCAGCATCAGCAATATCAATTTCTAACCCCGAAGTTTCTTCGATGACTTCTTGTAATAAGGGGAAAATTCTCTCTTTGCGCGATTTAGTTTGATTCGCTAGGGATGTTTGCATGGTGGATGAAGAATGAGTAATGGGTAATGGTAATGGGGGCTGAGAATCTATCGCTTTTTGGGCGGAGGTGACAGCAACTTCGGCTGCTGATGGGATGCTAGCAATAGGTTCTACCCAGTAGCGTTTCCGTTCAAAAGGATAGGTGGGTAAAGGAATGAGACTGCGAGTTTCTTCAGCATAAAAACTCTCCCAGTCGATCGCCCTACCCGCCAGCCAAAGTTGTCCAACGGCAGTTAATAAAGCTGACCATTCACTATTATTAACTGCGGTATCGCTGAGGGAAGAAATTACGACTTGTTTTTTCAAGTCTTTGGCTTGTTTGCGAGCTAAGGTTGCCGCCGTTGTTCTAGGGCCAACTTCCAATAAAATTAGGGTAGAATCGTTTTGCCATAATTCCTGTACTCCTTCTGCAAAGCGTACTGTTTGCCGCAAATGTTTTGCCCAGTATAGACAATCTGTTGCTTGTTCTGCTGTAATCCAGCTAGCAGTAACAGTAGAAACAAAGGGAATTTGTGGTGGCTTAAGTTCTACTTGTCGGACATAATTAGCAAAGGTGTCGATGATGGGTTCCATCATCGGTGAATGGAAGGCGTGAGAGGTATGTAAATGTTTGCAGGTGATACCTTCGCTTGCTAATTGGCTTTCTAAGGCTGCGATCGCATCTGTTGCCCCCGATGCTACACATAAAGAGGGGCCATTAATCGCTGCAATTGCCACTTCCGCACTCAACCGCTGTTCTAAAGTGGCGGCCGGTAGGGCCACTGATAGCATGGAACCAGTGGGAAGACTCTGGATCAACCGCCCCCTTGTCGCCACTAACATTAAGGCATCTTGTAGCGAAAACACCCCAGCTAGACAGGCGGAAACAAATTCACCAATACTATGACCGATGGTCGCTTGAGGTTGAATCCCCCAACTCATCCACAGTTGAGCTAAAGCATATTCAACAACAAATAAAGCCGGTTGGGTAAAACAAGTTTGGCGTAACTGAGTCGTTGCGGCTTCAGCATCGCCACCGTCAGGGTAGAGTATATCCCGCAAATCTAAGTCCAGATGGGGTTTCAACAGTTCTGCACACTCGTCTACTGTGTCTCGGAATACAGCCTCAGTCTCATAGAGATTCAAGCCCATATTGATATACTGCGACCCTTGCCCCGGAAACATGAACGCAATCGGGCGCTGTTTGCCGTCTGTCTGGCGCGTGGCCGACTGTTGGGGAGGGAGACTATCTAGCACCTGTAAGGCATCTTCTCGGCTGCTACAGACCGCGAAGCGGCGATGATTAAAGGGTTTGCGACCGACTTTGAGGGTGTAAGCAACATCCGCGAGATTGAGTGCGGGGTCTTGCTGCAAGTATTCCCGTAAGTTAGCTGTGGCCGCATCTAAGGCCGATGGGGTTTTCGCTGAGAGTAAGAGTAATTGCCGAGGACGAGAGGGGCCAGAGGGTGTAACTGGGGGCGCTTCTTCCAAGACTGCATGGGCGTTTGTACCCCCTACGCCGAAGGAACTGACACCGGCCCGTCGAGGTGTGGGGCCGGCTTTCCATTCGGATAAAGTGGCATTGACGTAAAAGGGACTGTTGGCAAAATCAATTTTGGGATTGGGTTTGTCAAAGTGCAGCGTAGGCGGGATGAGTTTATGGTGAAGAGAAAGGGCGGTTTTAATCAAACCAGCAACGCCCGCACCTGCGATTATATGTCCGAAGTTGCTTTTAATGGTGCCGATCGCGCAGAATTGTTTTTTCTGAGTTTGAGCGCGAAAAACTTGAGTTAAGGCCTCAATTTCAATCGGATCTCCCAGGGGTGTAGCAGTTCCGTGTGCTTCGATGTAGCTAATAGTTTCGGGTTCTATGCCGGCAAAAGATTGGGCCATTGCGATCGCGCCTGCTTGACCGTCTACACTGGGGGCGGCGAAGCTCACTTTTCCCGCGCCGTCGTTATTGGTGGCCGCACCTTTAATCACAGCATAGATATAATTGCGGTCGGCGATCGCATCTTCTAAACGCTTGAGTACCACCACCCCTGCACCATTTCCGAATACCGTCCCCTGGGCGTTTGCTTCAAAGGAGCGAGTATAGCCATCATTAGAAAACATTCCCCCGTCTTGGTACAAATAGCCGCTATTTTGGGGAACGGTGACGGAGATACCACCTGCGATCGCCATATCGCATTGATAACTCAGTAAACTGTAGAAAGCATTACTAACTGTGACTAAGGAAGTCGAACAAGCAGTATAGATATTAAGACTCGGCCCCTTGAGATTTAACTTATAGGAAGTGCGGGTAGTCAAAAAATCTTTTTCATTGGCGACCATTGCTTGAAATGCACCGATCGCTTCGATTAAATCCGGTCTTTTAGAAACATTATTAGCGAAATAAGTGTTATTTCCCGTTCCGGCAAATACACCGATTAAACCTTTATAAGTGTCAGGATTACAACCCGCTTTTTCTAAAGCCTCCCATGCCATTTCTAGAAAAATTCGCTGCTGCGGGTCGATAATTTCCGCTTCGCGGGGATTTATCCCAAAGAAATCCGCATCAAATTTATCCGCATCTTTAATAATCCCTTTCGCTTTGATGTAGTTTGGGTCAGATTTTAGTTGGCTGTCAATACTGGGGTCAAGTTCAGCATCAGTTAAAAATGTCGTCGATTCAACACCATTGCATAAATTCGACCACAATTCATCGAGATTGGTTGCGCCTGGAAAACGCCCAACCATCCCGACAATTGCTACACCTTCATATTCTTGTGAATTAGTCATTAAGTTATTGATCTCCTTTAGTTTCTACAGCATGGATCGTTTCTACAAAATGTAGGTTGGGTGAAGCGCAGCGTAACCCAACTCTTTGTTAACGGTTAACGGTTAACTATAACCTACCTACTCAAAACTACTTTTTCTTTTTGCCTTCTGCCTTCTAAGATGGGTTTCGCTTTCGCTCCACCCATCCTACAAAATTAGGTGGAGTTACTTAACTATAATAGTCTAACAATCACTTCCTAGTAGGACGAAACCGAGCCATTGCTGACTTTTGTTTATCTCCTCGCTCTTGAAACTGTTCAGATGCAGAAACCTCATTTTTTCCCTGACTAGAGAGGTATTTTGCCAAGTCACTGATAGTAGGATACTGAAATACTTTTACCACTGGTAGATCGATATTAAGTTCTTGCCTGACTTTGGCAACTACTTGAAGGCTGAGCAATGAATTACCACCAAGCTCGAAGAAATTATCATCAATACCAACCTGCTCAAATTTTAACAGCTTGCACCAGATATTGGCAAGTATTGATTCCCAATGATTTTGCGGAGCCGCGTAACTCTGTTCTAAGTGCGGCCGCTGCATATCTGGCGCAGGAAGAGATCGGCGATCTATCTTGCCACTAGGAGTTTGTGGTAGGCGATCTAGGGTGATAAATATTGAAGGAATCATATAGTCTGGGAGTTTCTCAAGGAGAAACTTTCGCCAGTCACTAATGGCAATTTGTTGTTCAGTATTCAGGACAAGATAAGCTACTAAGCGTTTATTTCCGGGTTCATCTTCGCGGGCTGTTACCACCACTTGTTTAACTGCGGAATGAGTCGCTAGTGCCGTTTCTATTTCCCCTAATTCGATACGGAATCCCCGCACTTTAACTTGATTGTCAATCCGACCCAGATACTCAATATTTCCATCAGGAAGGTAGCGAGCTAAATCCCCTGTTTTATAAAGTCTTGAGTTGAAATCTTTGCTTTCCAACTCCTCTAAAAAGGGATTAGCAATAAATTTTTCATCTGTCAAGTCGGGGCGATGGAGATAACCCCTTGCTAAGTTCACCCCACCAATATATAATTCCCCTGGTACACCGACTGGTACTTTTTGCAAGTATCGATCTAGTACATACATTTGAGTATTACTAATCGGGCGACCAATAGAGGGAAGTGCGGGCCAATTAGTAGGCGAACCTGTTAAGGTAAAAGCAGTAACTACATGACTTTCTGAAGGGCCGTAATGATTGTGCAATGTGGCGTTTTTGATCTGAGAAAACAGGTAAGAAATTGCCGGACTAATTTGTAATTGTTCCCCCGCCGTGACTATTTCTCGCAGCGTAGTAGGAACTAATTCGTAGGTTTGGGCCGCTTCTGCAAGGTGCTGTAAGGCAATAAAAGGAAGAAAAAGCCTTTCAACTGATTGTGCCATCAGGAAGCTTAATAATTTACCCGCATCTCTCCGCAATTCTTCGGTAATGAAAACTAAGGTTCCACCAGCACATAAAGTTGAGAAAATCTCCTGAAATGAGACATCAAAACTCAGAGAAGCAAATTGTAGAGTTTTGGCTTGAACGCTGAGACCAGAGTTTTGAAGTTGCCACAAAATTAAGTTAACTAAACCTCGATGTTCTAAAGCTACACCTTTCGGTTTACCAGTCGATCCAGATGTATAAATTACATAGGTTAAGTTATGAGGATTAGCTCGATTAATGGGGTTAGTTTTGCTTTTTTGGCTGAGGGTTGACCAGTCTGTATCTAAGCAAATAGTTTTAGCTTGATGGGAGGGTAAATTGTCAACTAATTGGGACTGAGTAAGAATGACAGGGGCTTGGGTATCAGTTAACATAAATGTTAACCTTTCTGGAGGGTAAGCTGGATCTATGGGAACATAAGCACCGCCTGCTTTCAGAATACCTAAAATCGCGATCGCCATTTCTAAAGATCGTTCCAGACAAACGGCAACTAAGATATCGGGCCCGATGCCTAATTCCTGTAAGTAATCGGCGAGTTGATTAGCTCGTTCATTGAGTTGTTGATAGGTTAAATAAGAGTCAGGAGATTGGGAAGGGAAGGTAATAGCAATAGCATCAGGTGTACGTTCTACCTGTTGCTCAAACAATTGGTGAACGCAGTAGTTCGTATGCTCTGTTTGGGTTTGATTCCATTGACATAATTGCTCTTTTTCAGCTACAGTTAGTAACTGTAATTCCTTTAGGGGGCGATCGAGATTAGCGGCTATATTTTCTAGTAAAGTTTTCAGATGCCCTAGCATTCTAACTATTGTATCGCCATCAAAGCGTTGAGCATCCGCTTCAATTTTGAGTAAAAGTTCTTCGCCACCGTATCCGTAAAGATTGAGGGGAAAATTAGTTTGTTCTAGGAGTTGAAATTCGCGCTTAACCCAATCACCACCTTGACCTTGTAAGAGCGAGTTAATCGGTTCATCTTCAAAGGTGACAAGGCTTTCAAATAAAGAAGTTCCACTGGAAATATCGCTCCAAGCAATCGCTTCAATCAAAGGAGTATGTTCGTAGTCTTGCAATTTTTCCAATTGATTTTGGAGCGCTTCTAGCCAATTTTTTATGGTTTTTTCTGGTGAGACATTGACTCGTAAAGGTAGAGAATTGCTCAAGAAACCCACCATTGTTTCTGCACCTTTGAGGGTTCCTTGGCGACAAGTTCTAGTATGACCAAATAAGACTTCTTCTTCACTACTATAGCGACTGAGTAGCAGTGCCCACACTGCTAAAATAATCGTATTGAGAGCGATCTTATTGGCTGGGTATAAAGCTTTTAAGCTAGAAGTAATAGAGGGTGAAACTCGAATTGTTTCTATTATCCGATTGGCTTGAATACTATCTTGAACAGAGGGGCGATCGACTATTAGCGGAGTGGGTGTACTGAAGCCTTTAAAGGTTTGTTTCCAGTAGGTTTCGGCTGGCGATAGATCCTGCTTTTGTAACCATTCGATGTAGTCTTGATAAGGATAGGGTGCGGCTAGTTGTAATTCTTGTTTTTGAGACAAAGCCTCATAAAAAGTGAAAACTTCTTTTAAGACAGTGGCGATCGCGTGACTATCTAGTAAAATATGATGGAATGTCCAAATTAGCTGGTAGTCAGCCTCGCCTTGCTGGAACAAGGCTAGACGCATCAAGGGAGGTTCTGCTAGAGTAAAACCACGTTGACGATCGCTTTGCAGATAGGTAGGGAGAGATTGAGTGCGATCGCTCTCCGATAAGTTTCGCCAGTCTTGAAGTTCGATTACTATGTTTACTTGGGGATGTACTGTTTGCAACGGTTCCCCTGTTTCCGACCACCCAAAGCTAGTTCTTAAGGTAGTATGTCTCTCAATGACGAGATCCCAAGCTTGTTGGAAAACTGCAACGTTAAGATCGTGATGAAGATGACAGAGTACCTGTTCAATATCCACCCCGGATTGTTCCGCCTTGAGGTGGTGAAACAGCATCCCCTGTTGCATGGGTGATAGTTTATAGGAATAGCGATCGCTCATAAGAAGAAGGAAGAAGGAAGAAGCTTTAGTTATCTAGGAGAGAAGGAAGGAGGAAGAAGCTTTAGTTATCTAGGAGAGAAGGAAGGAGGAAGAAACTTTAGTTATCTAGGAGAGAAAACTGTACGCCCTCTGGGTGGTAATTTACCGCCCTCTGGAGAGGGCGGCGTTACTAATCTTTCCTGTTTACACCTTATCCAAACACTCATTCAAAGCCTTGGCTAAGGACTGAACGCGAGGTTCTAAGATCAGAGTTTTATGATGTCCCGGAACCTCTACGATATCTACTCCACCAGCAGCTAAATCTCCCCAGCCTAGAAAAGGCTCATAATATTCTTTTGTTGGTCGTTCAATTGCGCGTAATACAGTCACCTTCCCCGGATAAACTTTCGGCGCATAAGTGTATTGAGACTGAAAATTATTGGCCTCTATTAGCTTAAAATGCTCTGGGATTCCATCGCCATTTTTACCAGGGAACCACTGATAAAATTTCTTGACAATCTTCGCGCCTAATTTCTCAAACATCCACAGTATTCTATCAATGACGTACAAAAACTTATCCTTGAGTTTAAATCGTGAAAGATTTAAACGATGGATGTAAAACTGATAGGATAAAGATGGCACATCGGTTGATACAGTCGGACTAAAGGTATCAAGTAAAGCCAGCAAACCAACTTTTTCACCAGCCGCTACAAGTTGCTGAGCGATTTCAAATGCCACAATTCCTCCAAAGGAGTGACCGGTCAAACAATAGGGCCCTTTAGGCTGGACGCTACGAATTTCTTTGATATAATCTCTTGCCATTTCTTCAATAGTAGTGTGAGGTTGCGATTTCCCATCAAGACCTCGCGATTGTAATCCATAAACAGGCTGATCCTGACCGAGATAATGTGCTACAACCTGATAAGAAAGCACATTGCCACCAACTGCGTGAATGCAGAATAAAGGCCTTCTCGAACCCTTGGGTTGAATTGGGACTAAGCTTGACCAAGGAGCAGACCATTCTTTTTGCTGAAGAATATTAGCAATTCCCTCAATAGTTGGGGTTTGAAAAAGAGTAGCTAGAGGGAGAGTTTTATCAAACTTCTCCTGAATTTTAAAGAACAAACGCGCAGCATTCAGTGAGTGTCCGCCTAACTCGAAGAAATTATCCTTAACTCCAATCGGCTTAATTCCTAAAGTTTCTTCCCACATCTGGGTGAGTTCAATTTCTATCTCATTAATTCCTTAGAAAACTCTACAACTTGATAGCTACCTTGGGAACTTGGAGTCAAGCTTGCAGACTGAGAAATGGGCAATTTCAGTACAGGAATATTGCCACTTAATTGCTGTTTCCAGTAGGCTAGTTGGCTTTCTAATACTTCACCTTGCAACCACTGTTTTTGCCAATAGGCAAAGTCAGCATACTGGATGGGTAACTTCGGCAAAGAAGAAGGCTGTCCCTGCAAAAATGCTTTGTAAAGCGCTCCCCATTCTTTCATCAATATTTCTAATGACCAACCATCGGCAATTATATGATGTATGACTACTACTAAAAGCCTTTCCTCGTGATTTAGTCTCACTAATTTTACTCGGAATAAAGGCCCCTCTTCCAATTTGAAAGGGCGTTGAACCTCTTGGTTCAAGATTTGTAGCGCTTCTGGTTCTCGCTCAATTTCTGGGAGTTCTTCTAAGCTGATAATCGATAAAAGAGAAGAGATAAATTCAGCAATAATCTGTACGGGTTGGTTATCAACTCGTTTAAAGGTAGTTCGCAAAGCTTCATGACGTTGCAGAATTTCCCCCCAACATTGCTCGAACACGCTTTCATCTAACTCTCCCCGCAGGCGTACCGCCAATAGGATGTTATACATTGGGTTATCGGGAGCAAACTGGTTGAGTAACCACAAACGTTCTTGAGCAAAAGAAAGGGGTAAATTCCCATCTCTGGGAGCAGGTTTAATGGTGACTGTGGGTGTAACAGCTATCTCCTCAGCTTGGCGCAAGAAAGAGAGAATTTCGGCTTTGCGAGTGCTTAATTCTTTTCGCAATTCAGCAGTAAGAGCGTCCTTGGGAGCATTACAGGTTAAGCGATCGCCTTTCAATTGAATTTCTACACCTAAACTTCGCAGATCTGTCAAAAATTCAGCGGTTTTCATAACTCAATTTCCTGATGGTTTTATCAATGTTGTTATATAGTAGAAGACCACAATTAACAGAGCAACTTCTATTTTTTGATAACTTATGTAACGCCGCCCTTTAGGTGGTAAATTACCGCCCAGAGGGCGGCGTTACGTAAGTTTAGCAGTTGCTATAACTCAAATTCTTCACGTTCTTCATCCGTGTCGAAATCAATCTTTGCTCCTTGCACGTAGCGTAAAGCTTCGACTTGTTCCGCCAGGGTTTCTACTGTCGGTGCTTGAAAGAAGCTCTTCAAAGACAGTTCTACACCCAGGCTTTCTTGCAAACGAGTTATCGCTCGAATTGCTAACAAGGAATGTCCACCTAAATCAAAGAAGTTGTTACGAATACCAACTCGTTCTATCCTCAAAATCTCAGCCCAAACTTGAGCCAATTCTTGTTCTATAGGTGTACGAGGAGCAACGTAGTTTAATTCTAGTTCTAGGTGATTTTGGATCGGATTTGGCAATGCCCGACGGTCGATTTTGCCATTAGGAGTTAACGGCATTTCGCCTAAGAAGACGAAAGTTGGGGGCACCATGTAGTCAGGTAGTTTTGCTTTCAAAAAGCTCCGCAATTGCGGGATTAACTTATTGGATAATTTCTTCAGAGAGGGATTGGTTGCATAGCGGTTTAGAGGTAAGGTGGTTCTTCTTGCTTCTGGGGGAGGAGCGATTTTCAGCGCTGGGGATTTTTCTGAGGTACGTCGTTGAAAAATTGCCTCAAAGTAGCCATTTTTACTGCTGATGTCTGACCATTGTAGATTTACCGTATAGGGTAAACTCTCTTCTAAAGCCCACAAACTTTCAGGATGAATACCAGCGGGGATATTCTCTAAGGCAGCAGTCAAGTCTCCCACTGTGGGTAAGTTATCCTGATTTCTGAGCAATTTTAGAGCTTGTACTTCTTTCTGAAGCCGACTGTTAGGAACTCTTTTGATGCAATACAAATCTGGCTGATTTTCCTCCAGAATTTTCTGTACTGATTCCAGAGTTAATTGTTCGTCCTGCCAATCATGCCAGGTTGGTTCTACTACTGTTTGGGATTCGGGCTCGATGTAGAGGAAGACATCGTAGTGAACTTGAGTTGTTTCATTGAGAATGTGACCCCGGCGCAGTTGAAATTCAACTCGACCGATCGCGGGAATTTTCTCTTCTAGGGCGTAAAAGAATCCCGGATCGATCATCAGTTCTTCTTCATTGGCAATGCGATTTTCGAGGGCTTTTTTGAATTCTTCGAGAGGCATTGAGGCAGGCGATCGCTTTAAAAGGTCGGCTACATGACAGGCTGCTAATAGCCCATAACCTTGCACGTCTCCCACATAAAGGCATCCCCCTGGTTTGACGGTTTTTACCGCATTTTCCAGCACTCGCCACAGATAGTTAATATCGGGTAAATGCGGAGTCACCCCATTGATAATTACGGTGTCAAACGAAGCGATTTCTCCCTCTTTTAATTGGTCTGCTTCTCGGCAATCTAGCTCGACTTGAGTTAAGTTCCATTCAGGACTATTGACTGTTTTTCCTAGTTCCTGAATTACTAATTCTGCGTAATCTGTTCCTAAGAAATAGCTACAGTGAGGTGCAACTCTCAATAATATCTGACCGCAGCCGCAGCCAATTTCCATCGCCCGATCTGGTTTTAAGCTAAGAATCCGATCGATGGTGGGATTTAACCATTGTTTGACTTGTTCTTCTAAAGCATCCATTTCATCAGCTTTAGTCAGCTTTGCTAAGTCATCTAACTGCCAATCCGAGTCGGCGTTTTCGATCAGAACTTGCGAGAGTCCCAGAAACAAAAAGGCAACATCATCTAATTGAGAGTTGGGCGATTTCCAATCTTTTGATTTCTGGTTTGAGAGATTTTCATACCCAGATTTGTAGAGGTCATCCCATTTTTGATGCCATTCTGCTACTTGTTCGCTACTAGCATCAACTCCGGTTTCGGGATCGGCGATCGCGCTGAGATCTCCCGGTACCACATAGGCGACTAAAGTCTTCTCGCCAGGGACATCTTCGCGGGCTACTACTGCATTTTCTTGGACGGCGGGATATTGAGCTAAAACTGATTCGATCTCGCCTAGTTCAATGCGGAAGCCGCGAACTTTTACTTGATTATCAATCCGGCCTAAATATTCGATATTGCCATCGGGTAAATAGCGGGCTAAATCTCCTGTTTTATAAAGACGATCGCCATTTTGATTGCTAAAGGGATTGGCAATAAACTTTTCGGCTGTTAATTCGGGCCGATTCAGGTATTCCCTCGCTAAACCTGCACCACCCAGGTGCAATTCTCCAGCTACGCCGATGGGAACTGGTTGTAAGTGAGAGTCGAGAATATAAGTTTGGGTATTGGCAATTGGCCGACCAATAGATGGCGGTTGTTTGGCTCCTTTTTCGACTAAGGTAAAGGTTGAATAGGTGGTGTCTTCCGAAGGGCCGTAGAGGTTAAATAGCTGTTCGATACTCCCGGTTTCGTACAACCGTTGCGCTAATGCTTGAGAAAGGGGTTCTCCTGCTAAGTTGACTGTTTTTACATTGGCAGGGATGCCGATTCTGACTAATTCTGCGATCGCAGAGGGGACTGTATTCACCAATGTAACTGCTTTGACTGCCGGTAAGCTAGGCAGGTGCAAGGCATTCTCTGCGACGATGACTTTGCCACCGCAGCTTAGAGGTACAAATATCTCAAATACTGAGAGGTCAAAGCAGATGGAAGTTGAGGCTAAAACTCCCGCCAGTTGTTGGGGTGAAAATACGCTTCTGGCCCAGTCAATAAAGGCAATGGGACTATGATGTTCGATCGCGACACCTTTAGGTCTGCCTGTGGAACCGGAGGTGTAGAGTAAGTAAACTAAGTTAGCGGGCGAACTCTGGTTTGTGGGGTTATTCTGGTTGTAGGATGCGATCGTTGGCCAGTCGCGATCGAGGCAAATGCGAATTGCCGCCGATGCCGGCAATTCTGCTAGCAATTTTTCCTCAGTTAAAAGTACGGAAATTTGTGCATCTTGGAACATAAATTCTAGCCGATCTTGAGGATAGGCTGGATCTAAGGGTACGTAAGCACCGCCTGCTTTTAAAATTCCCAACAATCCTATTAACATTTCTAGGGAACGATTGACGCAGATCCCCACTAGCACTTCTGGCCCCACTCCTAATGTTTGTAAATAGTGTGCTAGTTGATTAGCTTTGGCGTTTAATTCCCGATAAGTGAGTTGTTGGTCGTCAAAAATTGCAGCTACGGCTTCCGGGGTAAGTTCTACCTGCGCTTCAAATAATTGGTGAACGCATTGAACTTGAGGTAATTCTTTTTGCGTCTGATTCCAAATTGTCAAGATTTGGGCTTTTTCATCTGCCGGTAAAATCTGAAGTTCGGAGATTTTTTGCTGAGGATCGCTGGCAATTCCTGCCAATAAAGTCTCAAATTCTTGCAGGCGACGGCGGATCGTTTCAGCCGTAAATAAATCCGTATTATACTGACATTCTAAGATCAGTTTGTCGCCCAAATCTACAGCATTGATGAACATCTCAAAATTCTCAGAAATTCTGGGATTCGAGAAAAATTCTGCCTCTAAACCCTCAAACTGAAGGCTATTACCCTTCAGGGGTTGATCGATATTACAAATTACCGATACCAGGGGAATTCGACTGGGATCTCGCGGCAGATTTAATTGCTTGAGGACGCTACCAAAGGTCATTTGTTGGTGTTCGTAAGCGTCTAAAATTGCTGCTCTTCGCTGTCGTAGGTAATCGCTAAAGGGTCGCTCTGCGTCAATTTCAGTTCGCAGTGGTAGTAAATTTACGCAGTGACCTACCAGTTGGCTTTTATCGGCAAACAGTTGACCTGCTGTCGGCATTCCTACTACTAAGTCTGTTTGTCCCGATATCCGGTAGAGAAAGATTTCAAAAGCCGCAAACACGGTATTTACGAAACTACAGCCGAGCTTTGCGCCTGCACGTTTAAGCGGTGTCACCACAGAGGCATTAATTTCCCAATCTTCCCGTAAAGAGTTATAAGTTCGGAAAGGAGGCCGCGATCGATCTATAGGAAGATTGAGGACGGGAACTTGATTAGCAAATTTTTCTATCCAGTAGTTTTCAGCGGCGCGAACTTCTGAAGAATTTGCTTGTTGCTGCTGTAATAATGCGTATTCGCTGAAGCTTTCGGGTAGGGGTAAGTTAGGGGAAATACCTTGTTTTAATGCGGAGTAAATTGCACCTAAATCTGGGATAAATACCCCCCATGACCAACCATCACAAATAATGTGGTGAGCTGTAATGATTGCCAGGTGTTCTTCAGCTTGCAATTTGATAATTTGCACGCGCAATAGGGGGCCATGTTCGAGATTGAATGGTTGCTCGACAGCTTGTCGCCGCAGTTGTGCGAGTTGGATTTTACGCTCTTGTTCGCTTAATGCTGATAAGTCAATTAAGGGAATTTCCAGGTTGAGGGATTCTGTAATACAAAGGGTGGAGCCATCGGCACTTAAGGTAGTCCGCAGTGCTTCGTGTCTTTGCACAATTGCTTGAAAGGAAGAACGGAGTATTTCTAGATTGAGGGGGCCGCGCAACCGCAGGGATTGGGATTCATTAAAGGCACAATTTGCTTCATCTCCCATTTGTACAGATAGCCAAATTTCTTTTTGTGCTTCTGTTGCGGGTGCTGTCACTAAGATTTCACCGCTAGCAAACGGATCGAACTCAACGGCAGTTGCATTGAATTGTGAATGTAATAACTCGTTATTCATTTCTCAACTTTCAATAAATTAGCAACTTTCACAATCTAACATTTCTGTGTTTATTGTAGTGGAGATTTAAAAAGATCTCCACTAGCCGTTAGTTATCTTGTCCCACTCAACCTTTCACTAGCCGTCATTAAAGAGCCTAAAACTGTTAAATAAGCCTCGATCGCTCTCGATAGGATCGGATATTTTTTTCTGCGAACCGTCACGCATTCCTTGATGAAAAAATTCCAGTTGGATTGACAAAGCTGATCGAAGGCGACTGAAATTGTGACTGTGAGCGATCGCGCCGTATGGTACCAACCACAGGGAATAAACATGGTTTCACCGGCTGAGATGACGACAGTTGTTGGGGTTGCTTGAGCAAAAAGTGGGTAGTTTTTAATATCTGGATTGTGGTGATTCTCAATGTCAGATAACCAAGGAGAGTCTTTGCGAGGGTAAAGATAAGGCTGCTGCTCTGGTGGAAATAGTGTAAATTCCTTTTCACCATACACTTGACTAATAAAGGCATACAAACCTAAGTAATCGTAATGTAGGTAAGGAAATTCTCCGCCTGGCCCTCCAAAAAAAATTTCTAGATCGTATAAACTATTCAAGCACACGCTAGGGATTAAGGGATTTGGAGTGCGATCGGGGATAGTAATGCTAGGTCTAGGTGTTACATAAGGTACTAATTCAGCAAATTCTTTGCGTAAGTCCATCTTCAAAGGATAAGGAGCGGGGTTGTCTTTGGTTGAATTGACCAAGAGATCCATCAACTCCGCAACCTTGTAAGGTTTATCCGCAAGAACAATAATTCTTTCAGCAAATTTTTCTTTAAAAAATTCCGGTGTAAACTCTGTTGTTGCTCGCCAATCTTTTGAAAGATCCGTAATAATTACGGGTTTATTCGGATTGCGGTATTCGTCCACAAATTCTTGATGAGTTAGACCACTGCGGCGATCTACCTGCAACTTTTGTGTGGTTGTAGTCATAAGTTTTTATTCCTTGTAGTCTCGATCTAAATAATGTAGAGAGTTTCTCTAACTGAGGATTGGTTGAAAATAGCAAAGTACAACCTGTGTGTTTGGGGTGGCGACAGTCCACAAGATAGACGATAAATTAATGTTCCACATTGACAATAACACGATTAAAACAGTTGTGTAAAGATAGACTTAGGAAAAAAGTTCCTATACTTTAGTTGAGAGGGCTAATATTTTCCCGATAGATTTTTCTATTTACTCTTCTCTAGCTACCATGCTAGCTGCAAAAAAATAGCTAGAATGCAGCTAGGATAAGTATTATAGCGATCTATCTTTGGTAGCAATACCCTTATTTACTAGGATCTTATTTTAATAACAGCTTTACCAATTCTTTACAATGAGCCATACTCCTTAATAAAATCAACATATTTTGGAGGGCTTGGTTGTTAACAATTCTTAACTATGGCGATCCTTTTTGGTCAATAACAACTTATTATAATTAAGTCTGATATTATTATAGTTATACGTAAGTATTATTTCCTTAACTCTTCAACTCTTCTAGCTGCTTCTATCCTCCCCTTGATCTTGAGGTTAATTACTGGCTAGTTACCGTGAATTTGTCTGCTTTTGTAAGCTGGTCTTCATCTTGGAGTTAATTACTGGATAATTAGCGTAAGTTTATTTGCATCCGCAAGCGTTACCCAACAACAAAATACCCCCACCTAAAAAGGTGAGGGTATTTAACTTAATGGAACTGGGCAGAATCGAACTGCCGTCCAAAGCGGGTATTAGCTTCCCGATCGCTCACAGGTTTAGCCTATCTGATCCTCTAGGCGGGAACTATCCATTGTCCCGGATTGTGGGATGCTCCGGTATGTTCTTTCCAAATTAGCCTACCAGAGGAAACTAATTAGGGCATCCGTTGGGGTTTTGTCTGTAATCCTTAACGGAGTCAAACTACAGACGCTCGAACCGTGTTATGGGTTATTAAGCAGCTACAGTAGCGGCTTTACGAGCAAAAGGTACAATGTTGTTTGCACTTATTGTTTGTTGAGCCCGGTATTTCCGAGAGAAGACTCACTCTCGACCTGCATCACGGAGTAGCGTTCGCCACCCTGTCGAAACCATTACAGCCCCTTGTTTGCATATATCTATATTAAACAATTCTAAGTGGGCTGTCAAGTCGGCTAGGGAAGAGGGGCTAGGGGCTAGGGGCTAGGGAAGAAAGGGGCTAGGGGCTAGGGGCTAGGGGCTAGGGAAGAGGTAAAATCGAGATTACTTCTTCATTTTCGTCTTAAAAAGTTTAATTTCTAATTACTAACTTCTAGCTCCCTCTTCCCCTTCTTCCCTAGTCCCCTCTGCCCCTCTCTTCCCCTAGTCCCTAGCCCCTAGCCCCTAGCCCCCCTCTTTTCCTCTCTTCCCCTAGCCCCTAGCCCCTAGTCCCTAGCCCCTAGCCCCTCTTTTCCCCCAGTCCTACTTACTTCAAATGCAGAAACTTATCCAATGCAGCCACAACCGCAGGCGGCCAGCGGCGAATGGTTGCTACCCAATTTAGGTCTTTATAACGACTATCGAGCCCAACAGCGGCCACCCAATTACTCTCAGCTTCTCCATGCTGTCCCGTTTCCCAAAGGGCCGCAGTTAATGCTGCTCGCATATCGGCAAATTTTGGGTATCTGCGGACTAAATTTTTCATTGTGGTGATAGCTTCAGCAGTTTCGCCAGTTTGGTAAAGAGTGAGGGCGTAATTAGCACGGGCAAAGGCGTATTCGGGAGCTAAGTCAGCAGCTTTGCGGTAGTCTGCGATCGCAAGATCCCACTCTCCTAAACCCGCTTCTGCATTCCCTCGGTTATTGTAAGCGGCTGGATCTTCAGGGTCTAATTCTAGTACACGATTATAAGATGCGATCGCCTCTGACCACCGCCCCAAACCCTCCAAAGCCGTGCCTCGATTTAAATAAGGATCGGGAGCGTCAGGAGCCAATTCGCTCGCTTTCTCATAGTCTAAAAGCGCCTCCTCTAGCTTATTTTGACTTACTCTAGAATTGCCGCGATTGCTCCAAGCTGGGGCAATTTCTGGGAACTTCTCAACAATCTGCGTCCAGAAACTCTCAGCCTTAATAAAATCGCCCTTATTCGTAGCAGCAAAAGCTTTCTGCACCAGTTCGCCTAATTCTTCCTGGGGATTAGCAGCTTCTGGTGTTGAAGAAAGCGCGATCGCGTGAGTTAAATTACCCAACCAAGTGATTGCGATCACTAAAGTAACAGTCAAAGATGTCAAAATTAAGCGAATCATAGCGATTTCAGCAGTTCAATTTTACTTAACTCAATTATTAACTTAAATTCTCTATAATGAAGATTTTTTTCTAATTCAAACTCCGCTAAACTATAGTCAGCATTTACTATCGGCAATCAGGGGGTGGGATCGCGCTACTGCTATCAAGACTCCCAGCCACCTTTCCGTCCTCTACAATCTCGCTGGGCACTCCAGATTTTTTTCTAACTCTAAGAGCCTGGTGACAGATTGAGAAGCCTCGCAAGTATAGCCCGCCGCGCACGCAGGCGTAACTTAAAAAAATCATGAACAGTAATTTAACTTCTGTCAAGCAATTAGCTTACAGAACTGTATTTATCTATGCCTTTTTCAGTAGCCTGTGGATTTTGCTTTCCGACACGGTACTAGGTAGTCTGACCCAGACCTCTGGATTTTTCACTAATATACAAACCCTTAAAGGGTGGGTATTTGTCCTAGTTACCAGTGGTTTAATCTATGCTCTAATTCGCCGAAATTTCCACTCCCTCCAAGAAAGCTACAACCTCTTAGAGGCAATCATTGAAGGTACGACAGATGCAATCTTTGTTAAAGACATTGAAGGGCGCTACCTGATGGTTAACTCCACAACTGCTCAGCTCTTAGGAAGACCAAAATCGGAAATTTTAGGCAAAGACGATCGGAATTTTTTCTCTCTAGAAACTGCTAGCCAATACCAAGAAAATGACCGCGCAATTTTCGCGAGTGGGGAGACTCAAACTATCGAAGAATTTGGGATAATCAATAATATCAAGCGAGTTTACATTGCCACAAAATACCTCTGCCGCGACAAGAGCGGCAAGACCATTGGCTTAATTGGCATCTCGCGAGATATCACTGAGATCAAACAGGCAACAGAAGTATTGCAAAAAACAAAAGAAAAATTGCAAGCTGTAGTTTCTGCTGCGCCACTGGCAATTTTTGTAACAGATCGCCAGAATTATGTAAAAATGTGGAACCCAGCGGCAGAGAAAATTTTGGGCTGGCGGGAAACGGAAGTTTTAAACAGTCCTCTTCCGATTATTCCACCCCAGAAACAGGAGGAATGTGAGGTTGTGCGCGATCGCGTCTTCCAAGGTGACTCCTTGGTGAATTTAGAAGCTAAAGCAGTGAAGCGCAACGGCAGCGAGATCGATATTTCTCTTTCCCTAGCGCCTTTATATGACATTGACGGTCAGATCAACAGCATTCTATCAGTCATTGCTGACATCAGCGATCGCAAACGTGCAGAAGAAGAGCGCGATCGCTTAATCGAGGAACTTCGACAACAAACCGAAGATTTGACAGCCCTTAACATTGTCACTGGCAACAGCATCAGCACCTTGAGACTAGAAGAACTGCTGAACGTGCTCTTAGAAAGAATTGTAACAGTAATGAAGGCTGACAGAGCGGCCATCCTGTTAATAGGAGAAGAGGAAGCAGCTACTACACTATCTGTACGCGCCAGCATTGGAGTTGAGACCGGAATCAGCGCTAGCACAATCCCCATTGGAGAAGGCTTTCCCGGCATCATCGCCGCCACTAGAAAACCGCTGTATGTAGAAGATGCCCAGACTGACGGGCGGGTATGCAACGAGTATATTCAAGATTGCGGAATTCGTACCATGCTAGGCTTACCCCTGAAGCGCTACGACACTTTAGTAGGCGTTCTCCATGTAGATTGGTGTAGCATTCATCCCTACAGCGATCGCGAACTACATTTATTAGAAATTACCGCCGAACGCTGTGCAATGGCAATACTTAACGCCCAGCTATATCAACAAACCAAAGAATTACAAGAACGCCTCCAGTTACAAATTGAACGAATGCCAATTGGATATATTTTCACCGATCCAGAATCCCGAATTCAAGAGTGGAATCCTGCCGCCGAACAAATATTTGGCTTTAGCAAAGAAGAAGTTTTAGGCAGACATTACGACATAATCGTTCCCCCAGAAGTTCGTAGCGAGATCGGAGATATTTTCCAGCAGCTATTTCACAGCGAACATACGAAGCAAAATGTTAATGAAAACCTCACTAAAACAGGTGAAATTATCACCTGTGACTGGCAAAATACAACGATAAAAAAAGAAGACGGCGCGGTAATTGGAGTATTGTCAATGGTACAAAACATTACCTTACAACAGCGGGCAGAAAAGCAGTTGTGGAAGTATGCTTTTTACGACCAAATTACTGATTTGCCCAATCAGACTTTTTTTATAGCTTGGCTCAAACAGTTTGCCGTGCGATCTCTCTGTGAGGAAACAACTTTATTCGCCGTACTTTACCTTGACCTCAGCCGCTTTCAGCTTGTAAAATATAGCATGGGGCAGAAAGTGGCGAACGAACTGCTAATGGCTGTAGCAGAAAGACTGCAAACTTGTCGCCCTAAAAATGATGAGTTCGAGCAGCTTCCTAAAATTAATAGCATTGCTCATGTCGGGCCAGACGAGTTTGCGATCTTATTGGAAAATATTCAGGAAGAAAGCGATGCGATCGCGATCGCCGAACACATCCAGCAGCAATTAAGCGCACCCTTCAAATTAGATGGCTGCGAATTATTCACAGACTCCAGCATCGGCATTGTCTTGAGTTCTATTAATTATCAGCAACCAGAACAACTTTTGCAAGCTGCCGAAACTGCGATGAACCAAGCCAAAGGGTTAGGAAAAAGCCGCTATGCCGTTTTTAATACATCAATGCAAGAACGAGCTGTCAGACCTTTACATTTAGATGCCGATTTACGACGAGCTTTAGAAAATAGAGAATTTCAAGTTTATTATCAGCCTATTTTGTCCCTGGTTAACCATCAAATCATCGGTTTTGAAGCTTTAGTTCGTTGGCTGCATCCAGAGAGGGGTTTAGTTTCGCCTGCGGAGTTCATTCCCCTAGCAGAAGAAAGTAGTTTAATTATACCACTAGGCGCGTGGGTTCTCTGCGAAGCAACAAGTCAAATTATGGCATGGCAGCAAAAATTCCCTACTAATCCTCCTTTATCGATCAGTGTCAATGTTTCGGCAGTGCAATTGGTTCAATCCTGCTTTATAGAGCGAATCGATCGCTTGCTAAAAGAGACAGGAATTAACCCTTTGAGCTTGAAATTAGAGATTACAGAAACAGCAGTTATGGAAAATGCTAAATCGGTAACAAATATTCTGGAATACCTGAAAGATCGGGGAATTCACTTGAGTATAGACGACTTCGGCACGGGATATTCATCTCTTTCATATCTGCATACATTTCCTTTTGACACTTTGAAAATCGATCGTGCCTTTGTTAGCCGCATGAGCATAGATCCTAAGAATTTAGAAATTATCCGCACTATCATCATATTAGCTCACAATTTAGGCATGGATTTGGTAGCAGAAGGAATAGAAACAAGAGAGCAGTTAAATCAATTGCAACAGCTACAATGCGAACATGGACAAGGCTATTTATTCTCGCGACCAGTAGATAGGGAAGCCGCCGAAAGATTGCTGGAAATGCAACTCAGTTCTGGAGGGTCAAATTCTTAGGTATACTTTAATTACATGATTTTATTTACAATCGGTTTTTACCGTGTTTGTAACTGGCGATCGCTTGATTTAACTGATTTATAACTTACGCAGGGAGTCCTAGAAACCGGGTTTTTGAGAGCATCTGTGGGTCACAACGAAGTATTTTCGTCAAAAAACCCGGTTTCTGTGGTTGCGTGCGTGAGTCCTGGGATTGTTCGCGAGACGGGGGAGGTTTGCCACTCTTCCCTTTCCACTAGAGTATGTACTTCCCAACTGGTAGAAGTATCGGGATAATCGCTACGATAATGTCCCCCACGACTTTCAGTCCGAAATAGTGAACTTTTGAGGATGAGATAGCCAATATCTAATAAATTCATGGTTTCGGCTGCTAGCTTTAATTGTTGTTCCGCTGTAACTAACTCAAATTCGATATTGTTGCTGGGAGATAAATTGAGGATATATTTACTAATTTCTAGATTTGCCAATTGAGAACGCCAAGCACTAACTTGAGCGATCGCCTCTGTTAGCAGAGACTGCGATCGACAAATCCCCGCACTATGCCACATCAGGGCCGGTAACTTTTCTCTTACTAACTCTAATACCTCTATTTCCTGACTCCAGTCTCCCACCTCGACTGTCCAAGATTTGACCTCACTACTAGCGATCGCTTCCACTTCCAACTTGTGCAATTGTGCTGCAAAGACTATACATTCGAGTAAAGAATTACTCGCCAAACGATTTGCGCCATGCACCCCTGTACTGGCAGTCTCGCCGATCGCATATAATCCCTTAATCGAAGTAGAAGTCATCAAATCTACCGCCACCCCTCCCATCCAATAATGCGCCGCAGGTGCTACAGGTATGGGTTGCTGGAAAATATCAATCCCCCACTGCTGACATTTTTGGATAATATTCGGAAAGCGATGGCGAATTTGTGCCGGTGCGATCGCTCGTAAGTCTAAATAAACATTAGCTCCAGCCGGATCGGACGCAGTTTTTTCTAAATGGTTAAAAATCGCCCGACTCACTACATCTCGTGGTGCTAACTCTCCCTGGGGATGGTAGTCAAAAGCAAAACGCTTTCCATCACCATCTACCAAATGCGCCCCCTCTCCTCGTACTGCTTCGCTAATCAGAAAGTGAGGTGCGCCCGGTTGACTTAAAGCAGTGGGATGAAATTGCACGAACTCTAAATCCCGCATTACCGCTCCCGCCCGCCAAGCTAGGGCGACACCATCTCCGGTACTGACTGACGGATTCGTAGTTTTGGCAAAAATTTGCCCTCCGCCACCGGTGGCTAAAACCACTGCATTTGCCCTAAGCCACAGGATTTGATTTTGGTATAGCAGACTAATACCCTGACAACAATCAGTTTCAGGATGTCGCCACAAACTCAAGGCTAGGGCTTGGGGTAATACCTGGATATTGGGCTGTTCTGATACTTTGGCGGTGAGGATATCAACGATCGCTCGTCCGGTGGTATCTTGGGAATGCAAGACGCGAGAGCGAGAGTGAGCTGCTTCTAGAGTTGTTGCTAGTTTGTTTTCTTTGCGATCAAAGGCTACACCAAGTTTTAATAAAGAAGCGATCGCTTCTGGAGCATTTTCTACGAGAAATTCTACGGCTGCGCGATCGCACAAACCCGCTCCCGCGTGTAAAGTATCTTCCAGATGTAGTTGTGGGGAATCATCATCTGCGATCGCGGCGGCGATTCCTCCTTGTGCCCATTTACTCGAACCGGTTCTCAGTTTGTCTTTAGTAACTAAGCCTACACGATAACGTTCTGGCAAACACAGACTAGCATAAAGTCCGGCTGCTCCCGATCCGACTACAATAACGTCAAAGTGTGATGGAATATTTAAGGATGACGAGTTAGGTGAGTTCAATATTTTCTCCAAATCTAAAAGAATTTTGTGGTTGATTTCCAGATATTCAACTCGTAGTATATTAGGTTATGGAAAAATTTACTTGTTCTTAAGCTTTGTCAGAATTATCAATCTAGGTTGCAGCTTGGGTGTTATAGCAGGAGGCAGGAGGAAGAAGGCAGGAGGCAGGAGGAAAATGCAATACTAGAAATGGTTTGGGGGATTGAGAATGTCCTAACAGTTGTGGCGGTTGCTATAATACTTTTTAAACCTGCGATCGCTCACGCGATAATTCTAAATTTTCTTAATTTGAACAATTTTTAGAGATAGCAAAGTATGAAATCAAAAAAGATCGAGCAGCTAGCTACAAATTGAGACTTTCAATCGATCGAACTAAATTTTATTTTCACTATTTAGTTCCAGAAGCTAGGCGCGTCTTCTCTCTTTTAAATAATTCTTTCTTTTAAATAATCTATAAAATGAAGTTGACACTCAATTTTAATTCAGGAATAAACCTTTAGTTCGCTACAAAATAGCTTAGGACTGATACCAAATCCGGCTTTACTACCCCTTTATTGTCATTGCGAGTTGCGAGGCGGTAAATCCTACAGAATTTACCGCCTCGCAAGCTGCGATCGGATGCAAGCTGAGCAAAGAAGCGCGATCGCCCTTTGCATCTGTCGCCTTTGCAAATGTGGGCAACAGATGACAAAGATTAAGCGATCGCCATTAATAACTAATTTGCAAAGTCACCGACGCTTCCACCTGCTGTTCCCCTCCGACTACGGGAGTCGCAGCCTCCTTATCGTTGCTTACGGCCGCAAAACGAGGCTGAAATATTGGTGGTGGGGGACTCGCACCATTCACCTGAACGCTGACAACCTCACCTCGCTTGAGGTTCAGCGCCCCCAAAACCGCATCCGCTTGAATTTGAGCATCTTGAGTCGCTTCGCGTAGCGCTTGCTGCTGGGCCGATGCGATCGCGCTTTCCGCCGCTACAAAACTCACGCCATCAATTCGCGTCGCCCCCGCCTTCACCGCATCATCCAACAAAGTCCCCGCAGATTCAGTATTGATGCGGAAACTAACAGTATTAGTCGCAACATATCCGATCAACTTTTGCTTATTATTCTCATAGTTGTACATAGGACTGAGCGTAATCCCAGTAGTTTCCAATTTGTCTACATTACGCGATCGCAACAGCGACACCACCGCCGCCGATCGCTTCGCCGCTTCCTGCTGCACCTCCGCCGCCGTTTGTCCCTGCACCTCAACTCCCAAACGCACTTGAGTTAAAGTAGTAGGAATTGCTTCCATACCCCTACCAGTCACCGTTAGCGTTCTCAGGCGTTGCTCCTGCGCCATTGCGGGGTCTAAACCAGTAAAACCGATCAAACTCAGAGTTAAACATAAAGCTGTCAACAGACTCCGGGGTTTAATTTGGTAGGTGGATGCGCTAATTCGATTCATAAACCTTATTTTCCTCACATAGAACAGATGGCATACTCTTACTGTGCCATCGCAACTCGCAGAGATCCGGTTGGTTACACTTTTCGCAACTTATAGCTTTCTCCCCTTCTGGCTTCTACCTCTGCTTTCTGCGATCGCCCAGACTTCCCCTGAGTCTATCTCTACAACAGACCCATTTTGGGAAAAAAGTATTTTTCATGAAAGTGTAGTGTTTTTTTGCCTACACTGTCTTATATTAATAAAAATCAGGATTTACCCACTCACTACCATTTTCTGTCATTAGGAATCAAGCATCGCGCAGTCGCAAGGGTAGGAAGCCAGCCCAAAGCAATGCCAAATTTTGATTATTCGTGAGTAATGCTTAAGTCCTGTAAATTTGACTTCTAGCTCAGAGGTGATTGAATGACTTGGTTTTTTGTTACTCCTTTGGTAATTGCTCTCGCAGTGACTTTTATTTTTAAGAATTGCGCTAACGAAGCCGCCTATCTTGCCGGAACAATTGTCACGATCAGCTTAATTATAAGTTTGTTTTTAGCTCCTTGGCAAATCAAGGCATTACTTTTAATCTTCGTAATTTTAGCTAGTAGAAAGCTCTTGCAGTCAATTCATCCTGTTGATGATGAAGAGAAGAAAATTAACCTCACTTATCGCGGTGCTAACTATGAAGCTTTCCCTCCCTCAGTTGAAGTCTGCGATGGAGAAATTACAGGCAAATATCGCGGTCAAATTTGGAGAACGCCGAAGCTAAAAAATACTACTGTGGTGACAGCAGGGATGAAATATCGAGGTGCTCCTGTTAAGTCAGAACAAGCCATCGTGCCTGCGGTGGAAAAAGATATGAATCTTGAATGATTAATTTTGACGAGTTAGCAAGTGCGATTACTGATAGGATTATTGTACCGCTCGGAATGTAGCTGGTACTCAAGATAATTCTCCCACAGATTTTAGCCGAGTGTTGATAAAAAGCATCCGCAGAAATAGCTCAGAGTCAGCCTCAAAATGGGGTAGCTGCGGGTGTAGTTGTCCCTCTTGGGTTCCGGTTAGGAATTGTGGCAGCGATTTTGGTTGGAGGCTTGCTTAAGCAAAAACTATCTGTCAAATGATAAAATAGTTAAAAGTTGCAAAAATAGTGGTACAAAACTATGTCAGAAGTCAGCCATTCACCAACAGAACAGATAGCAACACATCCTCTAGAAAATGTGTTTGAGAAATTAAAATATCTAGTGGAAAGTATGGAATTAGAACTTGAAGTTGCACCACACGACTACAAGGCGCATCAAGATTTATTGCGAAGAACTATTAAAGCTGCTGAGAGCGGTCTTCAGATACCAGATGAAGCTTGGCCTGATAGTGAAAAAAATATTTCCAGGGAACCAAAAGAGCTAACTAAGGAAGACTTGGAATTTCTAGAGAGCACTACTGACTGGCCAATAGAAGTAGAAATAGGCCAAGAGATTGACGATGAAGCTTTAGATAATTGGTTGAGACAACGTGGCTACAAAATCTAATTACTTGGTCAAGATTAACCCCCTGGTAAATACGCAAGACTTACCAAATTTACCAGAACAGCTACAGGAAGAATTTTCAGTCTATCAGCTTGTTTTGGCTAAGAATCCCTATCAGCCTCGCGGCGTACCAAGTCACGATCTAGACGGTAGACTGAATGGCTACCGCACTTTAGATATAAATTGGGATGGAATTGCCTATCGGCTGGTTTATCGGATATATGAATCTCCAACTCCTAAACGGGTGTTTATTATTAGTTTTGAGGAACACGATCCTGCTTACGATAAAGCTAAAGAGCGCACTGGTAGAGCTAGGTAAAAAGGGGAAAACGGCACGATTAGTGAGCAATTAACAACTATCTATCAGGGCAGGGAGTGTACAATTTATGCAGAAAATGGTAGCCTAGTCTATAGACATTATTTCTGTCTCTTGCAACAACGCCCTGGGGCCCGCACTCACATCGCCATGACACCAACTACTGATTTTCTCAGCCAACTCAACCCCTCACAGCGCCAATCCGTCGAGCATTTTTGCGGCCCATTATTAGTAGTAGCAGGCGCAGGTTCCGGCAAAACGCGGGCTCTAACCTATCGAGTTGCTAATTTAATTCGCACCCATCGAGTCGATCCTGATAATATCCTCGCCGTAACTTTTACGAACAAAGCGGCGCGGGAAATGAAAGAGAGAATAGAGAAATTGTTTGCAACTGGGCAAGCTGAGGCGAAATATGGTAAACCATTAGAAGCATTAGCACCTGATGAACAGGCAAGACTGCGATCGGGGGTTTATAGAAATTATATCAAACCTCTGTGGGTAGGTACATTTCACAGTCTTTGTGCTCGGATTCTCCGCTACGACATCGAGAAATTTCAAGACGAAAAAGGTCGTCGCTGGCGGAAAAATTTCTCCATTATCGATGAATCTGATGCTCAAAGTCTGGTGAAAGATATCGTCACCCGACAGCTAAATCTGGACGACAAAAAATTTGAACCCCGTAATGTTCGCTACGCAATTAGCAATGCTAAAAACCAAGGCTTATCTCCCAGAGAAGTCGAATTAGAACAACCGAATTATCGGGGAAAAGTAATCGCTGATGCCTACAATCTTTATCAAGATGCTCTCGCTGCTAACAACGGACTAGACTTCGATGATTTAATTCGCGTACCCGTACAATTGTTCAGTCAAAACGAGTCAGTATTGGGTTACTGGCATCAAAAATTTAGCCATATTTTAGTAGACGAATACCAAGATACCAACCGCGTCCAGTATGACTTAATTCGCCTGTTAGCCACAAATAACGAAGATCCCCAAACATTTACAAACTGGGAAAGACGCTCTATTTTTGTAGTGGGTGATGTCGATCAAGCGATTTATTCTTTCCGCATGGCAGACTTCAAAATTCTGCTCGATTTTCAGAAAGACTTCGGCGACGGTTTGGCGGACGATGATACCCGGACAATGGTAAAATTAGAGGAGAATTATCGCTCCAGAGACAACATTTTACACGCTGCTAATGCCCTAATTGAAAACAACACCGAACGCATCGATAAAGTATTGCGGCCAACTCGCGGGGAGGGAGAACCAATTTGTGTAGAGCGCGCGGATGATGAAATTCAAGAGGCAGAATTTGTCACCAATGAAATTACAGGACTGGTGCGGAAGAATCCCGAATTAAAATGGGGAGATTTTGCTATATTATACCGCACAAATGCCCAATCGCGCAACTTTGAAGAGTGTCTAGTGCGGTGGAGTATACCTTACAATTTAGTTGGCGGCTTGAAGTTTTATGACCGCAAAGAAGTTAAAGATGTATTAGCCTATTTAAGATTAATTGTTAATCCTGCGGATACTGTCAGCCTGTTACGAATTATCAACACACCTCGGCGTGGTATTGGCAAAGCTACGACAGATAGGTTAGTACAAGCTGCTCAGCAATTGAATATTCCGCTGTGGGATATTCTAGTTGATGAAGAATCTGTTAACACTTTAGCAGGGCGGACTGCTAAGCCGATTATTGAATTTATGCGGACGATCCGAAAGTGGCAAGAGGAAGTGGCAAATACCTCTGCTTCTGAGGTTGTCCAAGGTATTTTAGAAGAATCTGGTTACATTGATGAGTTAAAAAAACAAGGTACTGATGAAGCAGAAGATCGCATAGAAAACATCAAAGAACTATACAATGCAGTACAGCAATTTGAAGAAGAAAATGCCGAAGAAGCTAAACTAGAAAATTTCTTGGCGAGTGCTGCTTTGAGTTCGGATATGGATAGCATGAAAGAGGAAGAATCGCGGGTTTCTTTGATGACTCTCCACGCTGCGAAAGGGTTAGAATTTCCAGTAGTGTTTTTAGTGGGAATGGAACAGGGATTGTTACCACATTTTCGCAGTTTAGACGATCCTATTGCTTTGGAGGAGGAACGCCGCCTTTGTTATGTTGGGATTACTCGCGCTCAGGAAAGGTTGTTCATTACTTATACCATAGAGCGCCGCACTTGGGGAAATAAGCAGTTAGCTATTCCTTCGATATTTTTAGGAGAATTACCGAGGGAGTTTTTGAGCGGAAATACCGTTAAGAAAAAGACAGCTAAAACACCTGTTTCGCAATCGCCATCTAATAAGTTGAAAGGCAAAACTGGGAATACAAAGTTAATGGATTGGAAGGTAGGAGATCGCGTTGTTCATTCATCTTTTGGACTGGGACAAGTTACCTATATTTTAGGAACTGGCGATAAATTTACTTTGGCGATTAGGTTTTCTGGATCGGGTCAAAAAATCCTCGATCCGAGAACTGCACCGCTGCAAAAAGTGAATTAATCCCAATTCTCCAAAGAAAGTTATGCAACAGTAGAGGCAGGAGGCAGAAGGCAGGAGGCAGAAGTTAGGAGGCTCTTGTAATAAAAATTCTCCAAAAAAGTTATGCAGCAGTTGTGGAAGTTCACTCAACAATGCAGAGGGTCTCAAGAATTTGGAGAATTGGTATAAAATTGTTAATAGTCAATAAGATGAGGTCTGCAAAGTCACTGAAACAGTGTTGCAGTTCTAACAAGCTCTTAAAACTTTATGAAGCTAACATCACAAGCAATTGGAGAGACACAACAATCCACAAAAAAGACGGTGAAAGTTACCTATTTTAAGATTCATGGCGTTTAAAACCGCCCGTTTCGTTTACATCTCCGATGCTCAAACCTCTGAGTTTCCCACTTACCGACATTTTTTATGACTCAACAACAACCCCGCATTTGCATTCTTGGTGGCGGCTTCGGCGGACTCTACACGGCTCTGCGTTTGAGTCAATTACCTTTTGCCAAGCCCCAAAAACCTGAAATTATCTTAGTCGATCGGTGCGATCGCTTCCTGTTTTCTCCCCTGTTATACGAAATCCTCACCGGAGAATTACAAACCTGGGAAATCGCCCCACCCTTTGAAGAATTGTTGAAAGATACGGGTATCCGCTTTTGTCAAGGTACTGTTGCTGCGATTGACATCACCGAAAAGCGAGTGCAGTTGCAAGACGGCCCAGAAATTACTTGCGATCGCTTAGTCTTGGCCCTTGGCGGCGAAACTCCCCTCAATTTAGTTAGTGGCGCAGCCGAACACGCCTTCCCCTTTCGTACTATTAGCGATGCCTACCGCCTCGAAGAACGCCTGCGAATTCTAGAAAGCTCTCAATCTGACAAAATTCGGGTTGCCGTCGTTGGCGGCGGTTATTCTGGGGTAGAATTAGCTTGTAAATTGAGCGATCGCCTCGGCGAAAGAGGACGCTTACGCCTAATCGAACAAAGCGATAAAATTCTCCAAACATCCCCAGATTTTAACCGAGAAGCTGCAAATATTGCCTTAGAAAAACGCCGCGTCTGGATAGACTTAGAAACCAGTGTTGATGCTATTGAGTCCGACACAATTTCTCTAGTTTACAAAGGACAGATCGACATTTTGCCAGTAGATGCCGTTTTATGGACGGTAGGAATGATTGTATCCCCGATGGTACGTTCGCTTCATCTCCAGCAAAATATTCGCGGTCAATTAATTGTTGAACCGACGTTACAAGTAGTTGATAACCCAGGAATTTTTGCCCTGGGAGATATAACCGAATGCGTAGATGCTGACGGTCAAAAAGTCCCTTCCAGTGCTCAAGTAGCCTTCCAGCAAGCTGACTACACAGCCTGGAATATATGGGCATCACTCACTGACAGACCTTTGCTTCCTTTCCGCTATCAGCCACTCGGAGAAATGTTGACATTAGGAGTTGACAATGCTACTTTTGCGGGTTTAGGAATTAAACTAGACGGTCAAATGGCTCACGTAGCCCGTCGTTTAGCTTATCTCTATCGAATGCCTACATTAGATCATCAAATCAAAGTAGGTTTTAATTGGATAGCTAGACCAATTCAAGAAATGCTTGTAAACTAATTGGTAATTGGTAATTGGTAATTGCTAATTGCTAATTGCTAATGGCTAATTGCTAATGGCGAATATCAAGTCTGGTAAATTACTTGAAATTATATCATTGGGGCAAAGCAAAGCAAAGCAATTTACCAATTACCAATTACCAATTACCAATTACCCATTACCCATTACCCATTACCCATTACCAATGCCTAAAATTATTTTTCTCGATGCTGTTGGTACGCTATTTGGAGTGCGTGGTAGTGTAGGGGAAGCTTACACCAAAATAACTAGCCGTTTTGGAGTAGAAGTTTCTCCCGAATTATTAAATCAAGCTTTCCTTCAAAGCTTTACCTCAGCAACTCCGATGGCATTTCCCGGCGTAGACTTTGCCAAAATTCCCGAAATGGAATTTGATTGGTGGCATAAACTTGCCATCCAAACCTTCCAAACAGCAGGCGTATTTACCAAATTCTCAGACTTTTCTAGTTTCTTTATTGAACTATACAAATACTTTGCCACTGCTGAACCTTGGTTTCTCTATCCCGATGTCAAACCAGCATTAGAAAGATGGCAAAATCAAGGAATTGAGTTAGCAGTATTGTCTAACTTTGATTCGCGCCTCTATTCGGTATTAAAGGCACTTAATTTAGCTGATTTTTTCACATCTATAACAATTTCTACAGAAGTAGGTGCAGCCAAACCAGATCCCCAAATTTTTCTCACTGCTTTACAAAAATCCTCATTTTCGGCCGTAGAAGCTTTACATATAGGTGACAGCTTTAAAGCTGACTATCAAGGTGCGAAAGCGGCTGGAATTAAAGCAATCTTACTTAATCGAGAACAAACTTCAGCGGATCAAATTCCTATAATTGAGCAAGATTTTCAACAGTGTACAAGTCTTGATATTTTGTACTTTTAAGTTGATAATATAATATGACGCTGCCCTCTGGGTGGTAAATATATCACCCAGATAGCAGCGTTACAAAGATCAAAAATTTCCTCACTTAGCCCTAACATGACAGAATCCCGACTCAAAAATATTTTAGCTGACACTCTTACCGTTTTTTGGGGAGATTGGTTAGATTTACGAGTTAGAATACTCCCGGTTGCTGCTGCGGGTTTAGTATCGCCAATCATCTATATTTTAGCATTTGGTTTGGGGTTGGGTAGTTCCTTGCCTAAACCCGCCATTGGGGGTAATTACTTAGAGTTTATGTTACCGGGAATGGTAGCTTTATCCTCAATGACTATCAGTTTTAGCGGTACTGTATTTTCCATTTGTGGGGAACGCCTCTATACCAAAACTTTTGAGGAATTATTGTTACTACCAGTGCATCCTTTAGCTTTGCATACTGGTAAAATGCTAGCAGGAATTGTCCGAGGTTTACTGACTTCTGCTTCAGTGATTTTAGTAGCAGTTTTGTTCACTCAAAAGCTAGTATTTCTCAATCCCCTATTTTTGCTAGTGATAGTCCTTAATTGTGCGGTATTTTCTGGTTTAGGCGTAATTGTTGGGTTGACAGTAAAATCGCTGGAAGCTGTCGGCTTATATAACAATTTTCTCATAGTTCCCATGTCATTTTTGGGAGCAACTTTTTTCGACCCTGCAACTTTGCCAATGGCTTTAAAAACCATAGTTTATCTCTTACCACTGACTTATGCTAGTATTGGCTTGAGAGCCGCTGCCTACGATTTAACTAAGTTTCCTTGGTATATTGTACCAATTTTATTGGGTGCAGCAGTGATTTTTTCTCTAATTGGGGCTCGCCAATTTTCGACGCAGCAGGATTAGTTGAAGTTGATAAATACTAATAGGAATTAGAAAGTTATCACCTAACACCGCCCTCTGGGCGGTATCTCTACCATCCAGAAGTCAGCATTACAACTATGATGAGTATAGAAAAGAGTTTTCAGATAGCTTTAAACTATCAACAAAACGAACAATTTCAAGAAGCGGAATCGATTTATCTGCAAATATTAGCAGTGCAAAAAAATCATATTGAGAGTATAAGTAACTTAGGCGTTATTTATAAAAGACAAGGGGATATAGAAAAAGCCATAGAGTTTTATAGATTATCGCTTTCTTTTGATTCTAACTATAAAATTGGCTTGTCTAATTTAGCTAACTGTCTGATGGAATTAGAGGAATTTAATGAAGCTATTATCTGTTTTAAACGTTTGGTAGAAATCGAACCAACTTATTTAAATGGTTTCAGACAAATTGGAGCAATTTTAATTCAAAAAGGTCAATTAGATGAAGCAATTACCTATTTTAAAATAGTCTTAGAAAAATCGTCTGCTGATGTTGAGTCTCTTTGGTCAATTGGAAATATATTAGTACGGCAAAATCACCTCATTGAAGCCAGAGATATATTTACAAATGTTTTGCAAATAAATCCCAGTCACGTTAACGCTCAGAAATGGTTATCTTTTGTCAATCATTTATTGAGCGACAATAATAAAGTTTCCTTTGATTATCAAGAAAATCCTGTGAATTTTGAGATTACAGGGAAAAATCTAGGTGTTGAAATTGCTCACATTTCAGGTCATTTTTATGAATTAGCGGAGTTGGAATTTATAGATAAAAATATCAAAGTTAAAAATCCTGTTATTGTAGATGTAGGAGCAAATACGGGCAACCATTTAGTTTATTTTGCCAAAGTAATGACAGCAGCTAAGGTGGTTCCAATTGAGTTTCATCCAGGTGCAATTGAGTTGTTAAAAAGAAATATATTCTTAAATCAACTTAGTAATGTAGATTTATCCAAATTAGGCTATGCTGTGGGCAGATTTCCAGGTAAATCTACTCTGGTAGAACATCCAGCCGGGGATTTGTGTTTAAATGAAGTGGTAGCCAATGAAACAGGGGAAATAGAGATTCTGCCTTTGGATGAATTAGTACAAGAGCCCATAGATTTAATTAAAATCGATGTTGAAGGCTTAGAAGTTGAGGTTTTAGAAGGAGCTAAACAGATATTATTAAAATATCAACCTGATATAATTATCGAAGTTAGGAGAGTGAATCAAAAGAGATTAATGAACTTTTTAGAGACAATTAGTTATCGCGTTCTTAGACAGTTTGATTATTGGAAATATAGTAATTTTTATCTACAACCCATTCGCGAATTAATCCAACCACAGCAACTTTATAGTCAGGTGAACTCTGAATTTTTTAGAGGTAAGTCATTAGAAATATTTTAACAGGACAGGAGTTATGCAAGTCGAGGTCAGAAACCGGGTTTCTTTGTAGATACCTCGTTGAGAATCTTAATTTTTCAGAGAAACCCGGTTTCTTTGGGGTTTCTTTGCAGATAACTCGTGAGCATCTTAATTTTTCAGAGAAACCCGATTTCTTTGCAATTCAGGCTGAAGTTTTTAGGCGTGCTAAATTACAGCTTAATAGAAGCCAATACCTGATAAAGCAACGAGTTAATAAAACCCAATGCAACTGCGCCTAATAATGCACTCCAGATTCCCCACCGCAACCAAAATCCTTCGACTAGCCAAGCAGCTAAACCAAAGATAATCGCGTTGATAACGATGGTAAACAAACCGAAAGTTATCCAGATAAAAGGTAAACCCAAAACAACAAAAACTGGACGAATTAGAGCATTCAATATTCCAAAAACTGCCGCTGAAATTAGAGCTTTGTTAAAGCTGGTAATTTCTACTCCAATCGGCAGTTTAGAAATGATAAAAAAGCTCACCGAAGTCACCAACCAACTAATCAGAATCGGCACAATATTCATCTGCTTACTCCTTGAAAAAACCTATACATTAAACCGGAACAGTAACACATCTCCTTCCTGCACCACATACTCTTTGCCTTCACTACGGACTAAGCCTTTTTCCTTAGCTGCATTCATCGAACCAGTCGCAACTAAATCTTTATAAGCAACAGTTTCTGCGCGAATAAAACCACGCTCAAAATCAGAGTGAATTACGCCGGCTGCTTGCGGTGCTAACATTCCGGCAAGAATTGTCCAGGCGCGAGTTTCCTTTGGCCCACTGGTAAAATATGTCCGCAAACCCAATAATTCATAGGTAGCTCTAATCAGAGATTTTAAGCCGCCTTCTTCCACCCCCAAAGATGCCAGAAAATCTGCTCGTTCTGACTCTGGCAACTCTACTAATTCTGACTCAACTTGAGCAGAAACTACTACAACCTTAGCATTTTCTTTAGATGCTAGTTCTCGCACTTGTTCAACATAATTGTTGCCCCCTGCTAACTCATCCTCAGAGACATTAGCAGCATAGATAATTGGCTTGTTCGTCATCAAACCTAATCCTTTAACAGACTCAGCTTCCTCTTCAGTTAAACTGCACTGTCGCGTTGGTTTACCTTCATTCAAAACTGCTGCCAATTTTTCCAGAGCTCCTAATTCTAGCTGAGCTTCCTTGCTAGTCCGAGCTTGCTTTCGGGTGCGTTCAATTTTCTTTTCAATCTGAGCTAAGTCTGCTAAAATTAACTCTAGATTGATAATATCAATATCTCGTAGCGGATCTACTGAGCCGGCAACGTGAATGATGTCATCATTTTCAAAACAACGTACAACTTGAACAATAGCATCCACTTCTCTGATGTGAGATAAAAACTGGTTCCCTAGTCCTTCTCCCTGACTCGCACCCTTCACCAAACCGGCGATATCAACAAATTCAATCCGCGTCGGTACAATTTGAGCAGAATTGCAAATATTGCTCAGTACGTTTAACCGTTCATCCGGTACCGCCACGACACCCACATTCGGTTCAATCGTGCAGAAAGGAAAATTAGCGGCTGTTGCCTTGGCATTGGCAACCAAGGCATTAAATAAAGTAGATTTGCCTACATTGGGCAATCCGACGATTCCGGCTCTGAGCATAGTAAATTAAAAACATTTTACTATTTGCTAGAATATCAGAAATTCAAGGCGAAGATTTAGAACTAGCTGCGTCCCCTTGCTCGAAATATTCATAAGTCGTCCGAGAAATATCGCGGATTAACTTATCAGCTCCCTTTTCATTTTTAGCGTACTTAACCATCACCGCTACTAGGTAACGCTTGCCACTCGGCATATCCACCATACCCGCATCGGCAACCAAAGAATTAATATTGCCAGTTTTATGAGCAATAATAGCGCCTTCACCCAAACCTCTAGGCAATAAAGAATCATTTTGGGTTTGTCGCATAATGTAAAGCAAGCGATCGCGCGATCGCAACGACACCAAACCCCCCTGATTAATCTGCCCGATTAAATTCACCAACTCCTTGGGACTGGTAGTATTCGTCCCTGCCAAATCGGGTAAATTATTCCGAATAGCCGTCACCGTCAAACCCCAAGTCTGAAACTGTTGATTCAACGCCTCAGCGCCACCTAACAACTCAATCAGCATATTCGTCGCCGTATTATCGCTGATCGCAATCATCTTAGTAGCCACCTCCAGAGCAGTGTATTTCGTCCCTGGGGATTGATCCTGTAACTCCCCAGAACCACTAGCAATATGCTCTGGCCGCAGAGTTAACACCTGGTCTAAGCGCACTCGGCCCTCATCTACAGCCTGGAAAAAAGCCACTAAAATCGGCACTTTAATCGTACTCGCAGCAGCAAAAGCAGCATCGCTACTGACACTAGCGTAGCCTCCGGTATCCAAATCAACGATAAACACTCCCGGCGTGAAATTCAGATTCTGAGCCGCCAACTTATCAATTTCAGCTTTGAGCCCAACCATTTCTTGATTTAGCTGTAGCGTGAGCGTAGCCGGGGATGGAGAAGGCGAAGGACTTTCTGCAACTCCAGAGCTGTTTTGCACTTGCTCCTGCGCTACCGAAGTGGCGTTGGTAAAAGAATTGAGGACTGAAATTACAGTACCCGCAATCACCGCAATACCCACCCCCAAAATCAGCAAGCGAGTAGCGTAAACTACAGGAGAAATCCCCCGCCGCCGAGGACGTTTTGCTACCCGATTTTTAGGTTGTGGCGGCCCTGGATAGGGCGAATTTTGGGGGCGAGTTTTGGGAGTTTGGAAAGAATCGCTTTCTATTTTCCGTCTTTGAGGCGCATCCGCTCGATTGCCAGAACGAGGAAGAGTTGGGCTTTTTTGCTGTTTACGGCTAACAGTATCTGCGATCGCTTGTAGATTTTCGATCTTAGATTTGGGAGTACCCAATTTAGAATTTTGGCTCCCACTTTTACTTAGGGGAGGTTTGGAGGGATTCGATTTGGGACGGGATAATTCTCTCTTATTTCTGTGCTCCGCGATCGGCGTGGGGCCAGAACTTCTACCTTCTCTCCCCATTTCCTTTTCAGGAGGGCGGCGCTGGCGGCGCGACGAATTAGTAGGTTTACCCCCATTGCTGGATTTTGAAGGTTTAGAGTCCGACTCTGAAGAGGAGGATACTACGGAGAATATAGACCTAGTTGGAAACCGCTCAGCCACACCTAACTCCTTCACCACTTAGATTTAAGATTGAAAATTGCGGGCTTGCTCGCAAGAATTAGCGTCGCTAGTCCTGGGGAAAATCGGGCGGCGACGCATCCAGAGTATCATTTACAGCGCTCTTTGGGTAGGTTCGCAATGCCCAATCTATTTGACGGAGAACGCCCCGCAGCATTGACACTTCTGCTGTGGAAGGGTAAGCGCGGTTAAACAAGCGGCGAAATTTTTCCATCCTACTTGCGGCCGTATGGGGATAAATATACCCAATTTTTAACAGTGAAGCTTCTAGCTGCTGATAATAGCCTTCTAAGGCTTCTAGGGGAGCTTGGGTGTTAATTGGTAATTGGTAATTGGTAATTGGTAATT
>NZ_CACA01000025.1:0-6495 GCF_000180455.1 Kamptonema sp. PCC 6506 | reverse complement strand
CCATGTCAATTAGTTCGCTTCCTAAAGCTCTCCGCGCCCTTGTTAAAGCAAAACAGACCTTTGCTCTGCATCCTGACCGTTCCAGCCGCTCATACCGTGTTGGTCGCGTGTACCAGTGGTTTAAGTGGTTGGCCCCTGGATTGCTGGTGAAACGCTGGCTGCTTTTAAGTGCGGGGGGCGTAATCCTCACCAGTCTGGGCCTAGCGATTTGGACTGGAATGACCCCAATTTTTTACACCCTTCAGTTCCTCAAACATTTTTTGGGATGGATTACGGCCGTCGTACCCAATTATATCTCCGGCCCACTGATGCTCATCGGGGGTATTCTTTTCATCCTTTGGGGTCAAAACCGTAGCTTGAACTCGATTACAAGCGTGCTGATGCCAGAAGGGGACGAGGAATTGGTCGATCGCCTTCTCAATCACCGCCGCTTGCACCGAGGGCCGAAGATTGTGGCGATCGGTGGTGGTACAGGTCTTTCTACTTTGTTGAGGGGACTTAAAGATTACAGCGCTAATATTACAGCGATCGTCACCGTAGCAGATGACGGCGGCTCTTCTGGGCGATTGCGCCGGGAAATTGGGGTTTTGCCACCGGGAGATATTCGCAACTGTTTGGCAGCTTTGGCAGATGAAGAAAAGTTATTAACTGAATTGTTTCAATATCGGTTTCGGGCCGGTGACGGTTTAGTTGGTCACAGTTTTGGGAATTTATTTTTAACGGCGATGAGCGATATTGCTGGAGATTTGGAACAGGCGATCGCAGCTAGTTCTAAAGTCTTAGCCGTTAGAGGACAAGTACTCCCTGCTACTCTCAGCGACGTTCATCTGTGGGCGGAATTAGCCGACGGTCGCAGAATTGATGGCGAATCCAGCATTACAGAAGCTAATGGTAAAATTCTCAAAATTGGCTGCACTCCGGCTAATCCTCCAGCATTGCCAAGAGCTTTACAAGCAATTAAAGAAGCTGATTATATTATTATTGGCCCTGGTAGTCTCTACACGAGTGTAATTCCGAATCTTTTAGTATCTGAAATCGCAGAGGCGATCGCATCTCGCCAAGTTCCCCGCATTTATGTCTGCAACATTATGACCCAACCCGGCGAAACTCAAGGATATACTGTCGCCGACCACATCCGCGCTATTGATAACGCCTGCGGTCAACAGCTATTTGATGCAGTAGTAGTACAACGCAAAGTTCCTTCTGCAAAAGCCATAATTCGCTACTCTCTAGAAGGCTGCAATCCAGTTATTTTAGACCGCGAGGAAATCACGAGATTAGGACGGAGAATAGTTTTCACTAATGTTATGGATGAAGATGAGAAAACTGGTTTAGTGCGGCACAATTCTCAGCGGTTAGCAAGAGTCCTGTTACGATGGTACAGCAAGGCTCAAAATAATTAATTGGACTTGGAATGTAGCTTTGAGTTAGAAACATAGACAATTCCTTGACAATTCCTTTGTACTCAATAACTGTTATCGGGGCTTGAATATGAAAATCTCTCTGCCAAATGCTGAGGCCACGCGCTGTTTAGGGATGGCATTGGGGAGATCGCTCCCCCCAGGTAGCGTAATTTTATTAGAAGGAGATTTAGGTGCGGGCAAAACTAGCCTAGTTCAAGGAATCGGTGCAGGATTGGGAATTAAAGACTCGATTGATAGTCCCACTTTTACCATAATTAATGAGTATTTAGATGGTCGCGTTCCTCTTTATCACTTGGATTTGTATCGATTGGAAATTAGGGAAGTGGAGACATTAAATTTACAAGCTTACTGGGAAGGGATAGAAATGCCTCTGGGAATTGTGGCCATTGAATGGGCAGAAAGGTTACAATATAAACCTGATAATTATTTGCAGATTTGTTTGACTTATCAGGATCGGGGGCGGCAAGTTGAGATAGTTGGGATTGGAGAATTAGCGGATTTTAAATTGGAGATTTGAGATTTTTTATTTGTTTCAAGTTTACCATTAAACAAACAATCCCATGACTGATATCTCCAATCCCAACCAACCCTTTGACGACTCACAACTTAGACAACTTCGAGCAGCTTATGTCGAAGAAGTAAAGGCTCTAACATCAATAGTTACAGAACTTCGGGCGGTTGGGAGAACTGATGAAGAGATAGCCATAGAGGTATATAGACTGCGGCGAGAGATTGGGGTAAAATATAAAGACCTAACTCCACTTCCACAACGAGAAGTAATTTACAGGCGGAATCTTGAACTGTACGGTAATGAGCTCGGCCCTACTTTTGAGTATCTCCGCAATATACAAAATAAGACTTGGGAGGAAATCATTGAGAGTGCCACGAGAACAAATCCCCAATACAATCGACGATTTGGTGTAGAAAAAGAGCAAAAAAATGAAAATTAGACAAGTTCCCCATTACGTCAAACCTGACGAGTTAATGATAGTTGTCGAGACAGAAGATGAAAACGAATCATGTCTCGAGCGACTTGAAAAAATTTTCATAGAAAATTTTTCAGCCATCAAAACTGAAGAATTAGTTATGGGAATAGACCAAATTTACATAGACTTCAAGATTGAAGACCGTCTAGTGACATTAGCATGGGATTCTATGGCAGGCATTTCTATTCATTGCGATCTTCCTGAGCTCAGAGAGAAAATTTTTAAACACTTACAGAGAATTAGTCCCCAAAATCTCAGCCCAATTATCTCCAATGTATAAACTGTATTCATGCTTAATCTGGATCGAATGTCAAGGCTTTTCCCCTAACATTTGTATTCAATTTCCCTTGTTCATAAACTACTTGACCTCCCACGATAGTCACGCTCGGCCACCCAGTCAAATTCCAGCCTTCAAAGGGACTCCAACCACACTTTGTCAATAATTCTTCCCGCAAAACAGGGCGATAATTCTCTAAGTCTACTAACACTAAATCCGCATCATAACCAGCCGCGATCGCACCCTTATTCGGAATCTTATAAGCCTTAGCTACAGCCGCAGACATCCAGTTAGCAACTTGGGCAACTGTACATTTTCCCTCCATAGCTTGCGTCAGCATTAAAGGCAAAGAAGTCTCAACTCCAGGCATCCCTGAAGGCGTATTTGGATAAACTTTAGCCTTTTCTTCTAAAGTATGGGGTGCGTGATCTGTGGCGATAAAATCAATTACGCCGTCCAGTAAAGCTTGCCAGAGAATTTGGTTATCTTGCGGCGATCGTAGAGGCGGATTCATCTGAGCTAGCGTCCCAATTTGCTGATAAGCACTTGTATTTAACAACAAGTGTTGTGGCGTAACTTCTGCCGTTACCCAACTCGGTTTATCTTCACGCAATAACTCGGCTTCTTCCCCAGTCGATAAATGCAGTATATGCAGCCGTCTTTGATATTTATGCGATAATTTTAAAGCCAACTTAGTCGCTAATAAAGCCGCTTCATTGTCCTGAATTTGTGAGTGGATAGCAGGATCTATACTTCCTGCAAATTCCTGCCGCCTTTGTTCAATTCTAGCTTGGTCTTCAGCATGAACGGCAATTAACCGCTTGCCATTACTAAAAATTGCCTCTAACTTCTCTTCCCCACCCACCAATAACGGGCCGTGCATCGAACCCATAAAAATCTTAATCCCTGGTGTCGGATGAGCATCTAGTAGATCGGGCAAATTTTCAGCAGTTGCGCCGATAAAAAAACCATAATTAACTAAACACTTTTCAGCGGCACGCCTGAGCTTATCATCTAAAGCAGCTTGAGTAGTAGTCAGCGGCCGCGTATTTGGCATTTCTAGAAATGATGTCACGCCACCCTTTGCACAAGCACTGCTAGCTGTAAACAAATCTTCCTTGTGTTCTAACCCTGGTTCTCGGAAGTGTACTTGCGGGTCAATAACTCCTGGTAACAAAGTTAAACCATTCGCGTCTATTTCTCTGTCAACACCTCCATCAAGGCTAGGGATTTCAGACGCGACTTGGACTATTTCTCCACCGCATATCCCAACATCGCCCGTCATCAACTCACCGTTAGGTAAAAGGATACGAGCGCGGCGAATAAGCAGGCTTGACGGTGTTGGCATAATTTTGAGCTAAAGTTAATTGTTAAGGGTTAACAGTTAACGGTTAACGGTTAACTGTTAACTGTTAATTGTTATAATTTATAGTATTCACATACAAATAGCAATAGAATTGTCCAGAGGCAGGTGAAAAAGTCCTGTTACGGTCTTTCATCTCTGAACTAAAGTTCAGAGGGTTTTCATGCCATTCTGTTATAATTTGTACCCAGTCCAGTCATTAAAAGCTTATGCCTCGTCCAGACAAGCCAGCAGCAGATGATAATTCCTCTCAAGACCGCGAAAATCCCTGGATAGAAGGACTCAAGACGATTGGCTTAGCAGCAGTCTTGGCCTTTGGCATCCGTACCTTAGTTGCTGAAGCTCGCTACATTCCTACAGGCTCAATGCTGCCAACGTTGCAGATTAACGATCGCCTGATTATAGATAAGCTGAGTTACCGCTTTCAAGAGCCGGAACGGGGAGATATTGTGGTATTCATGCCTCCCGACTCTGCGAGTCTGTGTACGGGACAGCCACCCCCACTGAAAGATGCTTATATTAAGCGAGTAATCGGACTACCTGGAGAACAGGTGGAGGTTAAGGAGGGAAAGGTCTACATCAATAATCAGCCTATTCAGGAAAAGTATATTGAAGAAATCCCGCATTACCCCTATGGGCCTGCGATCGTACCCAAAAATTCTTACTTAGTGCTCGGCGACAACCGCAATGCTAGCTGTGACAGCCATTACTGGGGTTTTGTCCCTAGCGGCAATATCATCGGCCGTGCAGTTGTGCGTTTTTGGCCTCCTAATCGTGCTGGATATGTAAATCCCGATCCTCTCTATCCCACTAAAACGAAATAGTTAACTGTTAACTGTTAACTGTTAACTGTTAACTGGTAATTGATAATTGGTAATTGATAATTGGTAATTGGTAATGGCTAATCCCTCCTACTTACCTTCCCCATCTCCTCCCTCTCCCCCATCTTCCCCATCTCTTCCCTAGCCTCTAGCCCCTAGTCCCTAGCCCCTAACCGCCTTGGCGGTTCCATGTTTTCACAACTTTGCCGATAAGTTGTTGACCTAACCAAGGGGTATTTACAGAGAGGGATTTGAGGCTTGCCTGTTCGACTTTCCAACTCTGTTGAGGGTTAAACAAAGTCAATTCCGCAGAGATTCCGGGTACTGCGACGGCGGGAGTTTGTCTGATACAAAGGGATGGCCCTGCACTTAAAACCCGCCACAATTCCAAAGCAGACAATTGGCCTGTCTCAACTAATTTATGCCACAGTAAAGACAATGCTAATTCTAAGCCGATCGCCCCTGGGGGAGCATCTGCAAAGGCAACGGTCTTTTCTTCATAAGTATAGGGACTGTGGTCAATAGCGATCGCATCGATCGCTCCCTCCTTCACCCCTCGAATTAACGCTAATTGGTCATCAGGATTACCTAAAGGTGGTTCTAAGCGTAAACTAGGGTCATAAGGAAAGGAAAATCTCCCCCACTCCCCATCTCCCCCGCTCCCCTGCTCCCCCGCTCCCCTGCTCCCCATCTCCCCCGCTCCTCCGCTCCCCCACTCCCCAATCCCGGCGATCGCATCCGTATTTAACAATAAGTGCATCCAAGTTGTACTCGCAGTTACAGGTAATCCTCGTTTCTTAGCGGTTTTAATGAGTTCGACACTGCGATCGCAAGAAACGCGCATAATATGGACAGGAGTACCCGTCGCCTCAACTAATTCCAATAAAGCTGCTAAAGCCGAAGTTTCTGCGATCGCGGGATTTCCGGGCAAACCCAAAGTAATTGACTGCACTCCCTCACGGGCAGCCCCATTTCCTGCTAATCTGCGATCGCACGGCCAAAAAGCCACAGGCAAATCAAAAGGCTTCACATATTCCAACAAACGTCTCACTAGAGCCAGATTAGACAGCGGCAAACCATCAGTAAACCCGATTACCCCCGAATCCGCCAAATCTGCCAGCTCTGCCATCTGTTGCCCTTCTAAACCCAAGGTAAGAGCACCCCAGAATTGGATTCGAGCCTGCGGATTGGAGACTTTAGATTTTAGCAAAGCTAAACCCCCCGGACGATCTAACGGCGGTGTCGTCGTCGGTAAAATCGCCAACCGCGTAAACCCACCAGCCACCGCAGCTTTGATTAAAGATTCCAGAGTTTCCCGTTCTTCAAACCCCGGTTCCCCGCTGTGGCTGTAAATATCCACCAATCCAGGCCCTAAAATTAGACCTTGGCATTCCCGTACTTGAGTATCTGGCGGCCAGTCAGAAATACTTTCCTGAATTGTTTTAATATCACCGTTTGCGATCAGAACATCAGCAATTTTATCGGTTCCAGAAACGGGATCTAACACCCGCACTTGTTGCAGCAGTTCACAATTCATAATAGCACTTGTTAGTTGTTAGTTGTTAGTTGTTAGTTGTTAGTTGTTAGTTGGTAATTGCTAATTGCTAATTGCTAATTGCTAATT
>NZ_CACA01000026.1:0-2533 GCF_000180455.1 Kamptonema sp. PCC 6506 | reverse complement strand
GGGGTCATAACTAAACTTGTAACTCGCATCTGGGTCTTTAACAGATATTAACTGATTTGCTGCATCGTAAGTAGAGGTAATGCTGCGAATAGAATTACCTAGAAACCGATCGAGTCAACCAGTTAAATTCTAGTCAAAATAAGGGTCTGTATACCATTTCTTCATATTTTCGTACCATTGCCGTGCTTGCTGGTATTCCTCAATTAACTCAGGGGAAGCTCCTTCTTTTTGGTAATCTAGGCTCGAATCATTGGGCTGAAATTCACAACTAACGTGATAGCCTCGCGGTAGAGTTTTCCAATATGTTGCTTCCCAGGGTTCCAAAACATTCCATTTTTCGGTTCCTGGGATATGTTCATACATGAAAATCAAACGCTCTAAAGCCAGCAATTGCTCTAGGATTTCTCGCTGAGTACAAAAAAATCCTTCTTCATAAGGAAACTGCCCAAGAAAATTAACAATGAAAAACTTATTCCAATCAGGATGAGCCATTGCTTCCCATCTAGCACCTCCTTGAGGTGTTAAATAGTAGGTAGCATTAAACCTTTCGTCTAAGTGGTCTTGAATTCCAGCCATTGTTAAGACAACATTTGAAGTTCCCTCGGTATCGTGTTCATCAGCAAATACCCTTGCTTTAATGTCCCCTCTCTGAAACAAAGAATTCGCTGCAAGTGCTGTTTCAGCATGAGATAAGTGGTTTGAGTATGCAACATTTCTTAGTCCGTAGTAGTTGAATATTACAGCAAAATCAAGAATCAAGTATTCGACTTTTGAATTCAGATTTTCTGGTAATGTTGCGTAAGAGTTTATATCTTCATCTCCAAACAAATTTGATGCGTTTGTATCTAATTCTGGCTCGGTATACCAATGCGAAATTTCTGAGTACCACTGTTTTGCTTGTCGCTCTTTATCAATCCATTCTTGGGGTGTATTTGAGTCGATACACAATTCAAAATATCGATGCTGGTAAGTAACTTTGTAAGCTTTGGGTAAAGTTTTCCAGTACGTTGCTTTCCAAAATCCTATATCCTCCCAAAAACAAGTTTCTGAAATAAGAATTTGGTTTTCTAAATATTCACAATAATTTATAATTTCTTGGATAATCTGCTGAGAACAACAAATTATTTCTGAACGAAATAATCCAGTTATTTCATCATGCTGATAACCCAGACACCATTTATGATAATGATTCCAATTAGCACCAGTTAAGCCTTCCCACCTTGCTCCTCCCTGAGAAGTTAAGTAGTAAAAAGCGTTGAGTTTTCCATTTAGGCTTGCCCAAATCTGAGATATTGTTAGGGCTACACCTCTAATATTTTCTCCATTTTCTAATGAAAATGCTGCTAATATATCGCCACTTTGAAATAACCGATTAGCTGCTGATACCACTTCAGCATGGGACAGTCGCCAATCAGATGCGACATTTATGAAAATTTCTGTCTCTGTTAAAGCAGACAAGATAATTAAATACTCTACTCTGTTTATAGTCATTTGCTGGTTAATTACACAGGATCTATATCAAGCGTAAAAGGTTATGTTCAAGTCAAGTGATTGATTTAGAGTTCAGAATTGTGAATTTTCCGGCTATTTGCATTTTTTATATTCAAAATAGAAAATCTTACTCTTTTCTTTGGCCCTGTGAGAGTATCTTCACAACATTCACATCTTCCGAGTGAGCCAGCGCTAGATGACGACCAATCTTGGTCTTTTCGGACGTTATCGTTAGCACTTATCTCTACATTGTAGTGACGCGCACCACCGTCTTTTGTAGGCTTTGGATAAGGACAAGGTAAGTTATCATCGGCTTTATATGGTAAAGCTCCTATGGGAGGAAGCAAACTCTGCAACCACCATAGTCTTTCTCTATTTGGCTGTCTGTTATTTGCTAATTCGCGCCTTGTTTTTTGTAAATTATTCGCTGCATCTTCAAGGCTGTTAAATCTAAAACCAATTAGGATACCCTGTTCTCCCCCTGTTCCTCTAAATATTGTCTTACACTTGACATATTTCTTGAGTTCAGGGTCATCTGCACAAGTTTTACAATCAGGATTCGGCAAAGCTGGCGAACTTGGAGAAACAGGTGCAGGTGAAGGGGATGGTGAAGGACGAGGGTTTGGTCGATTAAGCCCTGGAGTAGGAGTAGTCTGAGTTCCCTGCGGCCGAATCAACCCCCTACGCACCCTCTCCTCAAACAGTCGATCGTTTTGACCAGCCGGCAAAGGATTCAGCAACCCACCACCACCAGGAGGCGCAAGCAATATACCCGCACCACCCAAACCAGGCAAACCCCTCAAAAACGGAATCAAACCTCCCGCAGGTGGTGCAGTCACAGGTATCGCTACGGGCACCTGTTCTCCCGACGGGTCAGTATAATTAGTCGGACTATTCCCCACATACCGATAAAGATTAGCATCCCCACCCCCAAACCCAATCGTATCCTCACTAATAAACCTCCCCACAAACGGATCGTAATACCTCGAATAATTACAACTCTCAATGTTGCCAGAAAGTAATGAAATTCAGTGGGCAAGAA
>NZ_CACA01000027.1:0-8312 GCF_000180455.1 Kamptonema sp. PCC 6506 | reverse complement strand
TTGGCGGTTGCTATAGCAGGTGATGTCTTCGCCACAAACGTCTGCGAGGTAAGTCAGAGCTCGGAAGCGCAAGCTCATTAATTGGTCGTAAAGGGGGTTGATTTTGCACATAGGCGGAATGTGGAAGAGGGTGCGCCCAAATAGCTGTATGTCTCGCGCGAAGGGGCATTGAGAGGGGATTAGTTTGCAGGCGGTGTGGGCAAAGTTGCGATCGCAGATTTCAATTCTATCAATGCGATCGCGCATTGGCTGTAGCAGGGAATCAAAGATGCTGTTGTGGATTGCGGGAGGTTGGGGGGAGACGTTGCTGTAGATGTACATAACCCAGAAGCCATAAAATTTATTTACACTTTGAATGTAAGTTGCGATCGCTCTGGGTAAGATTGACTCTGTGCAAGTGTTGGAAGTGACTGGATAACTGGGGAGGGATGACAAATTGATAAATAACTTGTCAAACCCTGAAACAGCTTTGGTATTTAGTCTTGGGGAGTTTTGGGGGTCAGAGGAAAGTGGATTTTCGCCAGAGGGATAGAGTGCGATACCTGCGGCTGGCTAGGTCTACGCGATGACACTTGGTAAACTGTCCTAACGTAACGCCGCCTTCTGGGGGGATACAGAAAGTGCAAACGCGCTTTTGTTAACCTTCCTCTGGGTCAATTCCTAGCGCTCTCAACCTTGCTGCCAATTGTTCCGCCCGTTGTCGCTGCTGCTGTTCCCGATTTTGAGCTTCCAGTCGCGCCTCCGCCTCAGTCGGATATCGATTTCCTTCGCGATCGTACCAATATAACCACTCTCGCGCAATTCCCTCATAAATTCCCTGTTCGGAACCTATTCCCAAACCGATTTCTGGCATCCAAACGGGATTATTTGTAACTAATTGATATTTACCTCGATCGAGTTTATAAATAGTTAAATGAGGTTTGCGACGGCGGGGAGCATAAATTACATAATACAACACTCCTAACCGAGCATATTCTAATTTTTTGCGCTTATATTCCCCGCCGGGAGTTTTCGATACTACTTCGATAGCCAACAGGGGAATGATACCATTTTCTTCCCAAGTAACGTAGCTCAATCGCAGGTTTTCCCCTTTAATCCTTGGCACTCCTAAACTTAAAAAACCATCCGGTACTATCGCTGGTTGATTGGGGTCATAATACCAAGCCATATCAATCCCAAAAAACCAGTCATCTCGATTTGCCCAAATTAAAGCAAGAATAGATTTTAACAGGTGAGGAATGATATCTTGTAATTCGCTATCCACTGGTGTTTCATCTGAGTAAGGCAGTGACTCGGCGGTGGGTAAATTTGATGGGGAAGTGCGATCGTAGAGTAGCATGATTGTTCCTCTGTTTGTTAATTTAATATTTCGTAAGTAGGCGCAATTTAAATTTATCGACCATATTAATTTTGGGGAAATGCGCCCACCTTAGCACTCGTAGAAAATCATATTACTCCAGCCAAGGACGAGTCATCAAATCTAATTGATTAACTTCATCTCCGCTCAAACTCCAACCTAAAGCACCAGCATTTTCCCGCGCTTGTTTTGGCGTTTTCGCCCCCGGAATTGGAATTACACCATCCTGAGCTATCAGCCAATTTAGCGCAACTTGAGCGGGAGTGCGGTCATATTTTTTACCAATTTTTCGCAATGTAGACATCACTAGGGCAATTTTTTCTAACCCAGTTTTACTAAAACGGGAATCTAATTTACGCGCTCCCACAGGCTGCTCTTGAGCGCTATACTTACCTGTAAGTAATCCCTGCGCTAAGGGGCTGTAAGCTAAAATAGTTACACCTAATTCGCGAGCTGAATCGACAATCTTTTTCTTTTCTACTTGCCGCGATAGCAGCGAGTATCGTACTTGATTCGTTGCCAACGGCACGCCTTGACGTGATAATATCTTGTGAGCTAAAGTCATCTGTTCAGCCGTATAATTGCTCACACCTACTGCCTGAATTCTACCCTGTTTCACCTCCTCCGCTAAAGCATTCATCAACGTTTCTTGGTTCATCAAAAAAGTATAAGGCCAATGCACTTGATAAAGAGCTACTTGCTCAACCTGCAAGCGTTTTAAACTAGCTGTTAAGGCATCTGCAACTGATTTAGCTGTGATTCGTAAAGGCATCGGGCCGTATTTTGTAGCAATCTGTACAGGTTGAGAGGTTTTCTTCATAAACTGTCCCAACAATTCCTCTGACAAGCCATTACCGTAGACTTCGGCTGTATCAAAGAAGTTTACGCCTGCGTCTAGAGATGCCTTAAATGCTTCCTCTACTTCTGTTGCACCATAATTGCTGCCGTAATTCCAAAAAAGTTTATCACCCCACGCCCAAGTTCCGATGCACAGAGGAGTAACGGCTGGCCCATTTTGTCCCAAAGTAATGTTTCTCACGGTAGATAACCCTTAATGATTTTACTATGTACAATTAGTGCATAATTACTGTAGCAGGTGCGCTATACTTAACTGTTGCTTCCATCTAGCAGTAAATGAATCATACCATGCCCCAGGATAGTTTGCAAATCATCCTTGACCGTCTCGCTAATAATCTTAAACGGGATGTATTAGTTCAAGAAAACCTCAACAATATCAGATTTACTCTTGATATTGACCGGGTAGTTTTGTATTATTTTTACAAGCACTGGAAAGGGCAAGTAACTTGCGAGTCAGTAAATTCTAGCGATTTATCTATTTTTGGTTCGACGGGGCCCGATGAATGTTTTAATGGTGAATATGCTGCTTTGTACGAAGCGGGACGAGTGAGAGCAATTCCAGATATTGAAACTGAACCAATAGAAGCTTGCCATAGAAATTTGCTTCGCACTATGAAAGTCCGTGCTAATTTAGTAGTACCTATTTTAACTCGCGGTGGCCTGTGGGGTTTGTTAATTGCTCATCATTGTAGTGGGCCTCATCCCTGGTTAGCTTCAGATATTGAATTCATGCAAGAAAAGGCAAAAGATATCGCAACTGCCCCTGTAGTTATAGATAATTAATTGTTAGTTATTATAGGACTTACGCTCATGGTTTCAGAAACCGGGTTTTTGAGAGAATCTGTGGATAAGGGCGAAGTATTTTCGTCAAAAAAACCCGGTTTCTCTGGTTGGGTGCGTAAGTCCTATAATTTTTAATTTTTAACTTTTAACTTTTAATTCCCAGGATGCTGTCTTAACACCTCTTTTAAGTATAAACCAGTATAAGAATGGGCATTTTCTGCCACATCTTCCGGCGTTCCCACAGCAATCACTTCACCTCCCTTATCCCCTCCTTCCGGCCCCAAATCAATCACCCAATCCCCCGCGCGAATCACATCTAAATTGTGTTCAATGACCAAGATTGAATTCCCTTTATCTACTAAACGCTGTAACACATTTAACAACTGATGAACGTCATAAAAAGATAACCCCGTTGTCGGTTCATCAATTAAATAAAGCGTCTTTCCTGTCGCGCGACGTGACAACTCAGTTGCCAATTTCACCCGCTGCGCTTCCCCCCCAGAAAGGGTAGGTGCAGGTTGTCCTAACTTAATATAACCTAAACCAACATCTACCAAAGTTTGCAAGCGATTTGCCGCCCTGGGGATATTTTTAAACATCTCACAAGCTTCTTCTACCGTCATATTCAACACATCAGAAATAGACTTCTCCTTATATTTAACCTGCAAGGTTTCCCGGTTGTATCGCGCACCTTTACAAACTTCACATTGTACGTAAACATCGGGTAAGAAATTCATCGAAATTATATTCACACCTTGACCGGCGCAAGCTTCGCATCTCCCACCTTTGACATTAAAAGAAAACTGCCCCGGTTTGTAACCTCTCGCTTTTGCTTCAATAGTTTCTGCAAACATATCTCTGATTACATCAAACACTCCCGTATAAGTAGCAGGATTAGAACGGGGAGTTCTACCAATGGGAGATTGATCGATGACAATTACCTTATCAACGGCATCCCCTAAAGATTTTTCTCCCTGGGTTTTGATGCCGTCCATATCTTTGGGTAAAGGAACTTTGCGGGTGATATAATGTTGCAGAGACGGATAGAGTAAGTCATTAATTAAGCTAGACTTACCGGAACCAGAAACCCCAGTAATACAAACAAGTTTGCCGAGGGGGATTTCTACATCAATATTTTTTAAGTTATTACGGCGGCAATTTTTCAGCAGTAGCGATTTACCATTACCCTTGCGCCTTTGGGCCGGGGTTTCTATTACCTTTCTTCCTGACAAATAAGCACCCGTTAAAGACTCTTCTGTTGCTAGTAATGTCTCTAAATTCCCTTGGGCAACAATGCGCCCGCCGTGTACTCCCGCCGCTGGGCCAATGTCTACAATATGATTAGCTGCCCGGATGGTTTCTTCATCGTGTTCGACGACAATTAAGGTATTGCCTAAATCGCGCAATCTTGTTAAAGTTTTTAACAGGCGCGAATTGTCTCTCTGATGCAATCCAATGCTAGGTTCATCTAAAACGTAGAGGACACCAGTTAAACCAGAACCGATTTGAGTTGCCAGACGAATGCGTTGTGCTTCCCCGCCGGAAAGGGTCATTGCTGGGCGGTCTAAGGTAAGATAATCTAAGCCAACATCGAGGAGAAATTGTAATCTGGCCTTGATTTCTCTGAGAACTAAATCGGCAATTTGTGCTTGGCGATCGCTTAATTTTAAGTTATCAACTTTTTCTCGACAATCTCGAATCGAACCACTGGTAAAATCTAAAATCCGATACTGCCCTAATTGTACAGAAAGTGCTTCAGGTTTTAGTCGTTTGCCGTGACAAACTTCGCAAGGGCGATCGACGCGATATTGTTCTAATTTTTGTTTAACTAATTCTGAACCAGTCTCGTCATATTGCCGCTGTAAAATTGGAATTACGCCGGGATAACGCCGTTGACTCTTACCTTCTGTCAAGATATTATCTTCAGAACCGTGTAATAAAATTTGCTGCTGTGTTTGTGTGAGTTGATGCCAACGGGTATTGATGTCAAAACCGCAAGCTTTGGCGACACTACAAATTAGTGCAAAATAATAGGTATTATCCTTATCTGCCCAAGGCGCGATCGCAGTGTAAACTGGTGCTTGTTCGTCAGGTACGACTAACTCCTCTGCAAACCTTCGCAAATTGCCCAAACCGTGACAATTTGGACAAGCGCCGTAGGGTGAATTAAAGGAAAATAATCGGGGTGAAAGTTCTTCCATTACCGCCCCATGTTCCGGGCAAGCAAAGTTTTCACTAAAAATTAAAGGGGGATTTGTGTGGGGATTTTCCTTAGTTGGTAATTCTTCAATCAAGGCAATTCCATTTGAATGCCGCAGGCAAGTAGTGAGAGAATCTACTAAACGTTCTTGTAAACCCGGCTTTTTAATTAACCTATCAACTACAATCTCAATGTTGTGGGTATGATTCTTATCTAATTCGATGTTTTCTGAGAGTTCTACCACCTCGCCATCAACTTTTACCCGAATAAAGCCTTCGGAAGCTAAACTCGATAGCAGCTTACGATGAGTGCCTTTTTTGCCTCTGACAACGGGGGCGAGAATGTGAAAGCGAGTACCATCAGGAAGTGCCATCACGCGATCGCACATTTCATCGATCGTTTGTGGCGCAATGCAGCGATCGCAAATCGGACAATGGGGTTCCCCCGCCCGCCCAAATAGCAGTCTAAAATAGTCGTAAATCTCCGTAACAGTCCCAACTGTCGATCGCGGATTATGAGAAGTCGATTTTTGGTCAATAGAAATCGCCGGACTTAACCCCTCGATCGCATCCACATCCGGTTTATCCAACTGTCCCAGGAATTGACGCGCGTAGGCGCTTAGAGACTCAATGTAGCGGCGCTGTCCCTCTGCGAAAATCGTATCGAAAGCGAGGGAAGACTTACCGGAACCGGATACGCCAGTAAAGACAATCAGGCGATCGCGCGGTAGTTCCAAATCAATATTCTTTAAATTGTGCTGCCTAGCGCCCCGAATCCGAATATAATTCTGGATATTTGGGCTTAAATTCACGGCAGATTGCCCGTTATGAGATGCACTTAAGTTACTCTTCGAGGTTTCGGCAGTAGAAGGCATAATCCAGTAAAAAATATTGCTTAAATATCTTAGCGCTGCATACCATAACTGACATCCAAACTCAGGAGTATTAAAGGATTGTCAAATAGGTTTCAGTCGGGCCATCGGGCAAAACTTTCAATCTTTGATTTTTCAAGTCAACTTCAATTCCTAACGCTTCCATCGGAATTACACCTAACAGTGCATTTCTCCCTGCTGGCAATTCCAAACACTCAAAAGTTCCCTCACGTCCGCACAGGGAAATCGACGCATCTCGAAATATTCTAGCTTCGCTAATACCCATCGCTGTCTCAACAACCACTTGTTTGAGAATTTTTAAACCTAGTTGAGCGATAATATTTGCAGGTAGGCACAGAGTTGTTGCCCTCGTATCCACCAAGACATTTTCTAAAGTAACAGACCTTACTTGGTCAGGTGAGATCATACCATCTTCAGCCTTACCCCGATCTAGTCGATTTGTAATTTCTAGTGTTGTTATAACTTTCCCCATTGAGTTGTCGGTAGTAGTTTCCATGATTTTACCACAAATTGACATTATACATTATAAAAGTTTAACAAATTTTGGAATAGAGTTAGCCGAGAATGCGATCGTCATCTCCAACATTGCCACATCTTTTGCGATTCTCTATTTATGATATCCTAAAAATACCGATTTTCCTAAAAAATCCGTCATCCCAAAAATACTATGAACAAAAAGTTCAAATTCAGATTTCTAGTCATCGCCCTATTTTTATGCCTTGCCAGCGGTGGTTTTCTAGCCGATCGCTACCTCAAACGTCCCTTTGCCCTCCCCCTCTCCACAAAATACCAATCCTGGCCTGTTAAAGTCGGTCTTCGCATCGCCACTCTGCGCGATCGCATTCCCACAGTTGATCGCGTAGTTCTAGTTCCAGATGAAGCTACATTTTTAACAGCTATTCAACAATGGAGTCTGCAAGGAAGATGGCCGATCTTAATAGAAGATCCGAAATATACCCCAATGTTTATCGAGCGTTTTCAACCAGCCGAATTAATTCGTTTACCCAGCGTCAAACAACCCTTACCCAAGGGTAAGCAACTCGAAGATTCCATCATTCGCGCTTTAGCAACAGCCTGGAATGCAACCGATATTCCTTCTTTAAAAGATACCTGGCTACAACTTGGTTGGCAACCTCCCGGAGTAGTAATCTCCTCGATCAACGATCCTGCATGGCCAGCAGCAGTTGCTTTAGCCGCCGATCGCGGTCAACCCTTAGTCTTTGTAGAAGGTAATTTTGGACAGCCTAACGATACCCTCAATTTAGATCGATGGCAAAGCCTTCAAAAAATCGTTGATAAAGCCGCAGAAACTACAGGTTATGCTTACGCTAATCTTGGCGATGCTATTGATACAATTACTCTGGTAAGACAACTAGCAGTCAAATATCAATCGCCAAAAAAGGCAGATGAACAATTAGCCGTGACAGACGGTTTAGCAAGATACCCAAATGGTAGTAGATGGGCAATAGTAGGGTGGATTTATGGCTCATCATTTCGCAGCGTTTATCAAGCGATGAGTTCGATATTTTTAGATTTTAAAACAGCAATGCTTTATGACAGTTATCAACCGGAAGGTAATTGGGAAAAATATGAAATAGAAGCACCAACAAAACAATTGAATAGAATGGATTTTAGTGTTGAACACATACAGCAACCAAAATCTAGTTTAGAAACGTGGAAAAACTTGGTTTCCCATGAATGGGATTTTGATTTGATATTTATTAACTCTAAAGGCAATAAAGATAAATTCTTTGTTGGTGGCGGCGACGCTTCAGTAAACGATATTCCCAAACTTAAATCACCCGCAGTTATTCACTTAATCCACAGTTGGTCTGCGACTTCACCTGATGACAGAAACACTGTTGCTGGCAGATGGCTAGAAAATGGAGTTTATGCCTATGTTGGGAGCGTACACGAGCCATATTTGGCTGCATTCCTCCCACCCAAAATAATAGTTGAACGCCTATCGGCTTCCGTCCCTTTTCTAATAGCCACTCGCCTGTTAGAATCAGCTCCTTGGAAAATTACAACAATAGGCGATCCGCTGATGATCCTCAGTAAACCCAGAGAAAAAATTTCACCAAATCAGCAACCTATACCAAAGTGAAGTAGTTGTTAGTTGTTAGTTGGTAATTGGTAATTGGTAATTGGTAATTGCTAATGGCTAATGGCTAATGGCTAATGGCTAATGGCTAATGGCTAATGGCTAATGGCTAATTGCT
>NZ_CACA01000028.1:0-9020 GCF_000180455.1 Kamptonema sp. PCC 6506 | reverse complement strand
CTTAGGGTAAACTTTCCATCCATCGGTCACATAAAAATGGCATTTCCATTTATTAACAATCTCCCATAGTGGTTCAAAGGTTCTGGCACTATGGTCGCCTAAAACCCATCCTAGAATACCTGGTTGAAAATGGTCTACTGCTGTCCATAACCAGGTTTTATTTTTTTTGAGCCAACAAATGTTTCTAATTCATCTAATTCTCCCACTTGTGGAGTTATTTCTGGCTCATAAAAATCTGGCAAGAGTTTTCCTACTTGTTTGACCCAATTAATGATTGTCGTATGATGCACATTTTTGACTCTCCCAATTGCTCGAAAACCCAGGCCATTGACATACATTTTGAGACATTCAGGACATTGCATAAGCTCTGCGTTTTGTGAAGTGTTATTTTTGGGCGATCTCACTCTCAAATCATCATACCCTAATTCACCAACGCCAAAATCCAGTAGGGGCAATTCATCAATTACCCCTACTTGTCCTAAACGTTCAAGCCGGATAAATCCGCAAACGACGGTTAGGTTCTTCGCCAAAACTGTGAGACTTCAGGTGATAGTGCTCAACAAGTTCATGTTGCATCTTACGAACGTGGGAAGAACGGGGTAAAAGTTCCACCGGTTGACCCTTGGGAATCACAATTTGCTCAACAGCTAAACGGGTTTCTTCCAAAGCTTCGATCTCGTCAGAAGAACCGCTATGAGCAAATAAACCCAAATCTGCCATTTCCGGGGTTCCGGGGTCATCCATATCTAACAACCGCCGCAAAGCTCTTGCTACTAGAGGCAAAGTCCCCGCTTTAATCGTGTGCAAAGGAACTTGGCGAGTTTTCGCTAAATGGCGGAGTTTTGACTGGTTGCGGACATTCGATCGCAAGGCCAACACCACATCCGCACTATCAATATCCTTCGTCAGCACCACAGGCAGATTCAGCGTTGCAATCACCTGTTCCAACTGATGACGCGGAATCCCATAAGGATAGATGTGCAGTGGTAAATCCTCACCATTCGGCCCAGCATTTCTGGAATAACGACCCTCTGGTAAAACTGGATCTACCGATAGCGACTCATCAAGCAATTGCTCAAAATACCTTGCCTCTGAAAGTTGCGCGGGTTTAGCAGCAAATTGCTCTTTCGGGGGCGGCAGTGGGATCATTTTCCCAGAACCGCGCCATCCTTGGGCTTCTGGAAATGTCGTTTTCCCCGACCCGAAAGACGATGCTCCCACGACTCCTGCTGGATTGGTAGGCACTGCTGCCATCTCCTGGCTAACAATCACTTCGCCAGAATCTCCAATACTTCTGACTTGCAAGTTTGGCTGTCGTCCTCGTAGCAGAATATCAACAGTTTCAGAAACGTGCTCGTGGATGACCCAACGCTGTCTTTCCAGCATTTCCACCGCAATCTCAAAAGTAGGTGGTGCTTTGCGTTCCAAAACCGTCTTCTGAGAACCCCTGCGCCGCGCCTCGTCATCTCCCAGCGTCACCGCCTGAATACCGCCGATTAAATCAGCTAGAGTCGGGTTTTTTACCAAGTTTTCCAGGCGGTTGCCATGAGCAGTTCCTACTAACTGTACTCCCCGTTCTGCGATCGTTCGTGCGGCTAATGCTTCTAGTTCCGTGCCGATTTCATCAATCACAATCACTTCCGGCATATGGTTTTCCACTGCCTCGATCATGACTTGGTGCTGAAATTCAGGGTGGGAAACTTGCATCCTCCGAGCACGACCGATCGCCGGGTGAGGGATATCTCCATCCCCAGCAATTTCGTTAGAGGTGTCGATGATTACTACTCGTTTCTCCAAGTCGTCGGCTAACACGCGGGCAATTTCTCGCAGGGCCGTTGTTTTACCGACTCCAGGGCGACCGAGTAGCAAAATTGACTGGCCCGTTTCCACCAAATCGCGGATTAAGCCGATTGTGCCAAAGACAGCGCGACCCACCCTTAAGGTCAGACCGATTACTTCGCCAGTGCGATTACGGATAGCGCTGATCCGGTGCAGAGTTTGCTCGATCCCAGCTCGGTTGTCCCCACCAAAGTCACCTACTCGCTGAATGCAATGGTTCAGGCTTTCTTTGGAAACAAGGGTTTCGGAAAGGTATTCAGCTTTAGATGGAAAGCGAGCTTCTGGGCGGCGACCGAGATCCATGACAATTTCAATGAGTCTGTCTCGCTGCGGATGTTGCTTTATTGGCCGCCGAATTTCTTCTGGGACAATATCTAGTAATTTGTTGAGGTCGTCTGTAATCTGCATTCGCCTCGATACTATTAGTTGCTAGTTGCTAGTTGTTAGTTAATGGTTAACTGTTAACCGTTAACAGTTAACCAATTCCCTTAATTTGTGAAACTAAGGAATGAGCTAAACTTACAGCTTGCCAGAGCAGGTTGGGTTCGGCTTCGAGCGTAGCTGCAAGAGGTATTTGAGCTGTGAGGGCTGGCGGTGCGTTCTTGCCAGGAATAGCCTTGGCTCTTTCTATTTGCCTTGTTTCTAACTGTTCCAAGATTGGTGACAGCAAGACGCGGGCATAACTACCGTAAGCTACACCTGCAATGTAGGTTTTGGAATTGGGGATTTGGGGTTTGGGATTGTGAATTTGGTTTACAGATTCTGGAGCTGATTCTGTATTTCCCGATTCCAAATCGAAAGTCGGCAATCTCACATTCACGAGTCCAGCAGCTTTTAATTTGCTAACGGTGCGATCGTTCGTTCCGCCTGCAAGTTGTACGTATCCTGGTAATTTAGCTGCTAATACTTTCTCGCCGAGTTTAATGGCGGCTCTAGTCGCTCCTGCCCCAATGTCTCCGCTCATTGGCCGACCATCAGTTTGCCAAATTAGGGGACAAGGAAGGGGGGAAACTATGTTATAGAGTGTCCGTAGGTAGTCGATTAAACCTTCTCCGTCGGGGCAGCTAATGGCGATCAGTTGGAGTTGGGAGATATGGGGGGATATGCTAGACCAGAGCCGCGCAAAGTCTTTTTCTCTCCCTATTTGAGTGTGAATTTCTATTGCGTCTGCACCGGCTTGCAACACTAAAGGCGCGATCGCAGCGGGTGCGGATACGTAAGAACGAGTGAAAATTAGCTGGCTGGGGCAAATCGGGAGACATCGACCGCAACCATAGCATCGCTGGTCAAGAACGCCTGAGAACTCCGCGCCACTATCTTCAAAGACAATGGCAACGGCCGGACAAACTTTTTCACAGGGCCGCCAGCAATCCGTGGGACAATGAGCTGGGTTGAATTCGGCTTTGCGAAAATGCGGGTCTTCGCCATCGTTTAAGCTCACCATTAGCAGGGGTAAACCTTGAAACCCAAAATTTCGGGTGCGGGCCTCGGTTCCTAGATAGGAGGACACTTGTAGGGCCGATCGCGCCGCTGCGATCGCGGCGGGGTCTGCGGCCACGTCGATACAGTCAGCGCCCGCTAGGGTGTAAGCCAAGGTTAGATTCCGAACCGCAGGCAAATGTTGGTAACTGGCTCCGCAAATCAATTTGAACCAGTGGCCGTCTTGCAGTGAATTTAGAGGATGGTAGCGATCTATCACCCTTATATGCTAATGCTTTGTGCAAAAATTTGGGAGAACTCTAGCAACTAAAGTTGTTAATTAGGACTTACACACCCAACCACAGAAACCGGGTTTTTTGAGGAAAATACTTCGCCCGTACCCACATACGATCTCAAAAACCCGGTTTCTAGGGCCATGAGCGTAAGTCCTGTTTTAGGATTGCCGTAGCGATCGATGTCCCACCGCTGTTGGGCGCAGTTAAGGATACCCCACTTGACGGGGGCGTTACAGTTCCTGGCAAACTAAGCGTAAGTGGTCTGCAACTTCTTGGTTGATACCTAATTTACGGTTTCTACGATCTTAGTTTGTACTTGCAGCCAGACGATAAAAGTAGTTCCTTTTTTGATATCATTCTTTCTAATTCCCACAGGCAACCACTCTGGTTTGATAGGGGAAAATGCTTGTATTTTACCTTGCATTTGGTGGACTAAATCTTGGGCGATCGCTAAACCCAATCCCGTACCTGGAATCTCTGTCTGTGCCTTTTCTCCCCGGTAGTGCCGCTCAAACAAATGCTCTAAATCTTGTGGTGGAATCCCCGAACCACTATCACTAATTCCAATGCCAACTAAGGGCGAATTAGCTATAGATAATTTGGGGTTTTGATTATTTCTGTCTTCTACTTTGACTTTAATATAAATCTGTCTTCCAGCCTGAGTATATTTCAAGGCATTATCAAGTAAATTACTCAAAACTTCCCGCAAGGCTTTGGCGTTAGCTTGCACTAGGGGTAAATTATTGGGAATCTCTGCTTGTAGTTTTAAGTGGCGTTCATCTGCGATCGCACGAGCTGACTCTAACAGGGGATTTAAAACTTCGGCAACGGAACAAGGCTCCGAAAAATTAGCCGCAGGTAATAGCTCAACAGCGGGAAACTCTGAAATTTCAACCAGGCGAGAGTTTTGAATCTTTTCGCTTTTGCTTGTTGGCTCCAATTGGCTCGGTAGTATCAAATTTTTCTCGCCGATGTCAACAGTGCGATCGATCTGTTGTAGCAACTCCGAAAGGCGATCGCTCTCGCGAACAATGCTGACGGCTACTTCTCGATTTTTGTCTTCTACCAATAACCGTTTCATCAACAGCTTACCAAATGTTCGCAAGGCTGTCAGCGGACTTTTAAACTGGTGTAGCAAGTTGTGCATCGTATCGTACTGCTGAAGTTGTAGCTGCTGCTGTTGGCCCGCTTGCTGCTGCATCCACTGCGATCGTTGATCTAAAACGCAGGCGATCGCTAAACTATGAGCAATTCGCTGCATCTGAGCTTCTTCCCGTTCATTCCAAGATCTGTCTTTCCGACCGCTGACAAGCAAGCCCATCATTACCCCTTCGTGTAGCAAAGGTAGCACAATTTGAGGCTGCTGCCAATCATTTTCCTGACGTTCCTCTCGCTCAGAGTTACAGTCAACACCTTCAAGGTAATCTGGGGCGATCGCAGGTATCGCTGGTAGTTTCTTTACGGGAATTTCTGGAGAGAGCAACCGGGGAGTCGGGTTAACCGCCTCCATTTCTTGTTGCGACCACAGCGTCCAACCCTGATTTTCTTCCCACTCCACAGATGTTTCAGGGTAAGCCACGATGGGAATTAGCTTCGCCGCACCCCCAGAAGCCAATTCTTCTGTCAAGTAGACTACACTAAAGGTAGCCCCCAAACTGGCGATTAACCCTACCTGCGATCGGCAAAGGGTGACAAATTCAGAACTGGCAGGCATTAACATGAGGGCAGCATTAAGAGATATAACAAAAATTATAAGTATGTAACAGCTCACAGGCCATAAGTAACAAGTTAGAGATTTTCTCGCCTGATTTTCTCAGCCATCGCTGACCTAAAATCAGGAGTAGAGGTAGCCTCTAAAAACTGAAAGGCTTGGATTGTCTGGGGTAGGGTCGGAAAAATCTGTACAATTCCCTTTTTTGTGCTTTGTAACAATATTAAAATTGTATCGATATATTAAAAAAAGTTGAAGTTTGGAGCCAGAAAGGATATAATTCCCTCGGATTTGGTAGCTATAACTACACCCGTCTGTTCACAGAGGAGGTAAAGAAATTGGCCAGGAGACGCAAGCGCAAAAGCCGCCGCAGACAAGAAGGACGCCGTATTCTTGAGTGTGTGCCTCAATATAGCATCGAAAGCGGCGAAGATAAACCAGTAACGGCAGCCCGTAAATTCATCCATGCTGAGGGGATCGTCCCTCCAGCCTTGCTGTTGGTCAAGAGAAACGAGCATACCACAGATAGATACTTCTGGGCTGAAAAGGGTCTTTTCGGAGCGCAATACGTCGAAGAGAACCATTTCCTATTCCCCAGTTTAAAAATGATGATGGAAGCGGCTCTAGAAAAAACTGCTGTGGGGGTAACGGGTCGCGCTTAGCTGAACTCAAAGGATTAGCTGCAACCTTAAACCTTTGTCTGGGGGGTAGGGGATTTGTTATTGATTTATTGAGTGCCCACTGAGTTTCAAGCGAACATTCCTCTTAGGGAATAGTATCAGGAGCGTTTCGCGAGTTTAACAGTTGGCACTCACAATATCATAAATCCTCTTGCCACTGAGAGGAGATGGTAACTTTTAGATTAATTAACCATCGGCTTGCATAGTCCTGAGCAGTCTATACCCGCAAAGCAAATATTCCAACATCAAGCTGTTTAATCCGCCGCCTTCAAGCCTAGAGCTTTTTGCATAGCGGCTAATTCGTCGCGGTGAGCTCTGACTGTAATTAAACTCTGAGTTTGGTTTCCTTCCAGAGTTAATCCTTCGAGTTTAAGCGAGACTTGTTCAGAGCGTCCAGCTTTTTTCCAGTAAAATATTCCCGCTAGGGGCGATACCAGCACCAACAGCAGGAAAATGCCCCCTTTAGCAGGAACTAACATCGATAAAACCAAGCCCAGGCAAAGCATCCCTACGGCACTCAACATCGTTAAAAAAATAGCCAGAAACAAACTAGGGCGAACCAAGCCTTCAAAAGTAACTTGATGGCTAGGAGCATCTACGGTGGCGACCCGGTACGATCTTTGGGAAAAATATGCTTTCAACTCATTTGCCAGAACATCTTCAGCTTGCTCAGACACGAGTTTAACTTGTTCTGTTCGGTCTTTGACTGAAGCCTTGATGAAGAAAAACAAACCTACAGCCAACAGCAGCGTCAGCAAAAATGTTGAGGAAAGAACGGCAGTATTCATCTCGGAGGAGCGCTTTTAATGGAAATTGTCTCCTCCTACTTTACATAAATTTAGCGGTTTAGCTTGCGCGATCGCCAAGGAGCAGATCGCGCAAGTAGGTCAAATAATGGCCTATAGGGTTGTGCATCAAACGTAAGAGGGCACTAACCCATTTGGCCAGATTCTAAGTTCCGGTGTCGGTGTTGAGACAGACCATTCCCCTGACCTGTATACTCGTGCCAAAGCCGAGCGAGGTCTTGAGATTGATGCCGCCATTCCGGGAATATTTGATACATCCGCCGGGGGCGTCCGCGCCCTTCTACTTTTTTCCAGTAACCTGCAATTACCCCTTCATCTTCAAGGAATTTAAGAGCGCTGTAGAGAACTGTGTCAGAAAGTCGGTAGATTGGGAATTCCCTTTCTAGTTGCCCGATCAGCTCAGTTCCGTAAGAATCTCCGTGCAATAAGACGGAGAGAATATAGCACACTGCTAGTTCCTTGTTGAGATACACAGGGGGAGGGTCTTGAAAAAATTGATAGATATTCTCAAATTTCATTTGACTAGCCCTGTAACTATCCCCTCCAATCTATCGCGCCCAACAGAAGGAATTACTAACATCTTAGGTTTAACGGCTCAACCAATATGGGAAAGAACCTAATTTCCTCGCTCAAAGTCAGAAAATCTATATCTAAGGATGTAAGGGTTTCACGGAATCTGCGATGTGGACAGAAATTGTAGAGGGTATTGGCACTCGACCTAGTTTCAAGGTAGGGGGGAGCGGTAGCTGAGCATTAGCGAACGCAGCACTAAGTAGAAGGAAGAAGGAAGAAGGAAGAAAAATTTAGTTATCTAGGAGAGAAGGATTTAGTTATCTAGGAGAGAAGGAAGAATGTTTATACAGTCAGCTTTTTAGCCATCCCGATCTTATGTTTAATTAGGTGGATTTACTTAACGGTGTGGGAATATTTAGTCCTTGTTTCCTACTCTGGTGGAGATTACAAATGCGATCGCCAAGCCTCAGTAGTATGTCGGATGGATATCTAAGCCTATTAAGTTAGATTTAATTCTTGGAGAGCAGGTAAAAAGTTTTTATTTTCATGACTAGGACGCGAAAGTTTTATCAGAGCAAACCGTTGTAGTGGAGTTAGCAAAGCCCATTTCTCAACAGTTAGTTGAACACCTATTTCTTGGGCTTTTTCCTGAACTGTGTCGGGTATATTTACAGCATCCATCCAAGCTGGATTGGGCTCTACTACTAAATCGGTTGCAGGGCTATTCGTATATTTAATAATCAGCTTTTGTAGTCCTTCTCGGTAAACTTGAATTTCCTCTGGTTCGCTGCAACTTTTTTCTACTAACTCTTGACGTTCCTGTGGACTAAATTGATTCCAGTGAGACAATTTTAATTTAATTCCGCAAGTATCAAGCTTGTAGCGTACTATCATGGGAATGCAGCGCAGGTTTGTTACAAATTCATCTTCAAATCGAAAGTAATAAGCCATAGTTAATTGTTGTTTTTGATTTATTATAATTATAGCGATCGCTTATGATTTTTTTTAGTAAAGTAAACTATTTTGACAGCCCTTGTTTGAAAAATTCCCAATTCCACCTATTATCGATCTCGATGGGTTGTTTGCCGAATTATCAAGTAACTAATGGAAAGGGCAAAAATTGCGATTGCTAAACCAATCAGATCTAAGGCTGTTTTCTTTTCCAAATCTAGAATAATAATTTTTCGCGCTACCGCTATCAAAGAAGTAACAATAACCAATTCTACATGAACAACGTGCTTTTTGAGATAAGCTGTGATATTCTCTAATATTTCTAGAGCTATTAACACATTTAAAAATAATCCAAATACTACAAACAATTTATCTTTTAAGATATTATCGCTTTGAGTTAGCAGCTCCCGACTCAGATAAATTACCAAGTCAAAAACAGAACCAATAATCACGACCATCATCACTAAAGATAGCAATTTAGAAACTATTGCCTCTAGAGTTTCCATGATGTGGAGAAAGTTTTCATCTTTGGTATAGTAGATAACTGCCTGGAATAATTTCTTCAAATTCATATTTAATCACTGCCAAGATCATTAACGATCGTTTTCACGATCGTTGATCGTTAGCTTAAAGTTTAGTACTATATAATTAAAGTTTATTTTACCATACAATTACCATACAATGAAATCCTTGTCAAGGTAGAGCAAGGATAAGTATTTATATATAATTTATATATTTATATTATTATAATCATAATTTATATATTTATATTATTATAATCAATTTATATATTATAAATAATAAT
>NZ_CACA01000029.1:0-13295 GCF_000180455.1 Kamptonema sp. PCC 6506 | reverse complement strand
GATTTTCCCCACTCCTTCGATTAAAAAATCTCATCGTCAATAGTACCGTCATCGCGGGGAGTGAGTTCTGAGGGGGGGCGATCGCTACTCCAAGCCCACCAAGGAGAACCACACTTGCACTCGTAAAATTCCTGCCATTTGCGGCGGTGGTTTTCGGTGTAGACTGGCGATCGCCGATTGATCCAAACCCGTACCGCCTCCGTACAGCTTGCGCCACATTTGGGGCAGGAAAACTCAAAAGCGTGTTTCGCCTTACTTGCCCAGTCGGGGGGGGTTGGCTCGAAAGCTTCCATCATGTCCAAGTTTAAATTAAACTCCTATCATTATCCGGTTTAAGTCGCGATCGGCTGTTGCCAATAAATGAGCTGACCTTAACAAAATCTTGAAGTTGAGATAAATTATGGTTTTCTCTGTTTATTTTACAGCCTTACCTGTACCAAAGCGTTCAATTAGAGTTAATTTCTTTGGTGTGAGATGTCTTCACCCTTCGGGGAAGACTCAAACCAATTTCCCACAGGCCGCCTCTGGGCCCTGACAGCCCTCTTAAGGACTACACTTATGTCTATATACAATCTCGTCTCGTTCCTGGGCATCTTTGGTTTATGCGCGATCGCCTGGGCTTTTTCGGAAAATCGCAAACCCCAGTACATACCCTGGCGCGTCATCATTTGGGGCATTGGCTTACAATTAGCTTTGGGTTTTTTAATCTTTCTGTTCCCGCCAACTCGCACAGCCTTAGAGTGGTTTACGGGTCTGCTAGATGGGGTATTTACTGCTGCTGATACCGGGGCGCGGTTTGTTTTTGGGAGAAATATTGTCCCCGTACCAGGTCAAGATCCGCCAATTAATTTAGGGTATATTTTCGCCTTTCGAGCTTTGCCAACAGTAGTCTTTTTCTCCGGGCTAATGGCTTTGCTTTATAACATCGGTGTTATTCAAATCATCACCGAAGTATTTGCCAAACTGTTTTACAACACTATGCGTTTGAGCGGTGCAGAAGCTCTTAGCGGTGCAGCTAATATTTTTGTGGGCATTGAGGCAGCAATTGTGGTGAAGCCTTATTTGCCACAAATGACTCGCTCTGAACTTTGCGCGATTCTATCTTGCTGTTTTGGGACGGCAGCTTCTTCAACTCTAGCAATTTATGTAAGTTTCCTCAAACCAGTTTTTCCCAATATTTTAGGGCATTTAGTCTCAGCATCAATTATTGCTATTCCCGCTTGTTTTGTCATCTCCAAAATTTTAGTACCGGAGACAGGAACTCCGTTAACAATGGGTGGTATTCCCAAAGAGGAAAAATCCCAAGGTAGAGAGTTTATCGGGGAAGAAATCTCAGAGGAAAATGCCGAATATACCCCCCAAGAAACAGTCGGCGGCGAACCCATTGAGCGAGTCAGTCCATTGGATGCCGCTATTGTGGGCGCTTTGGATGGGGTAAAGATGGCAGTTGCGATCGCGGCCGTTTTGATTTTAATCTTAGGTTTAGTTTCTTTAGTTAACCAAACCTTCGGTGCTTTGGCATCCTTGGAAACTTCACAAAATACTCTCCTACAACCTATCGGTCAAATTTTCAGCGTCATCACGCTACAAAATATCCAAGGAGTTTTATTTTATCCCTTGACGTTGTTAACTGGCGTTCCCTTTGCGGACTCATGGGAAGCCTCTGTAATTATTGGGCGGAGGCTGTTAGAAACTGCCATTCCTCCCTATCAAAGTTTGGCAGAAGCAGCAGCCAAAGGAGAGATTACCCCTCGTACAGTTTTAATCGTCAGTTACGCCCTTTCTGGCTTTGCTCACCTCGCCTCTGTAGGAATTTTTGTCGGCGGTACTATTGCCCTAATTCCCTCCCGTCGTAAAGACATTTCTGAGTTAGGTTGGAAGGCTTTATTTGTCGGTACTCTAGCTACAATGATGATTGCTTGTATCGCTGGAGTATTTGACACTGGCGATGCAAGTATTCTAGGTGAAAATACGGCCCCGGCTGTTGCTCCCCTTACGGCCCCTGCTACCCCAAAATCGACGGTTTCGCCTACTCCTGCGGCTTCTTCAGCACCAGCGATTGCTAGTCCTAGTCCTGCGCCTTCTCCGAAGCCTCCCGCTGGTCAAGCTTCTCCTAAATCTTCTCCTAAACCCGCAATTTCTCCATCTCCTAAAGCGTCGTCATCGCCGAAAGGATAGTACAAAATTAAAGTCGGGCGAATATAATTCGCGGCTACACAAACAAAGTCCGCCTACGCGGACTGTAGAAATTCAACCCGCGCAGGCGGGTTTTGTCTGTGTAGATGCGGTTTCAACCGCCAATAATTTATAAATCTCCAGAGCAAAGATCTGTGACGACACTAACAATGTTATCGTTGATATCATAACCAAAGTATGTAGGAAGTATCCCAATTACCCATTACCAATCACCCAAATAACCCAGTAATACCCCTCGGTGCAGGCAACAAAATCATCACCAATAACCCTAAAGAAACCAATCCCAATAAATCGCGCCAATTATCCAATTCACTAACATCATTAAGTGCTGGTTCATCGTTAAGTGGCATCAAAAATAAAAGCACTGCCCACAGCAAAAGCCCCGGCTCTAACAAAGCAAGCAGCAACATTAAAAATCGTGCAATTTGCCCGATAGCCATGCTAATTTTTTGACCAAACATCGCGTGGACAATGTGGCCTCCGTCCAACTGTCCCACAGGCATTAAATTAAATGCCGTTACCACTAAACCTAAATAACCTGCCACTGCTACCGGATGCAAATTAATAGCATTGTCCGCAGTTAAACTGCTTCCAAGGGTTAATTTGCTTAACAAAGCTAGCAGTAGCGAAAACTGGGGATTGAAAGACTCAAAATTTAATAGCCCCGATCGATCGGATAGAGGAACAACAGTAGAGTTAGCCAAACCCCAAACCATAAATGGTAACGAGATTACTAAACCTGCTAGTGGGCCAGCAATACTGATGTCAAATAAAGCTTTCCGATTCGGTATTGGACTCCGCATCTGGATGAATGCGCCAAAAGTACCTAAGAAAAATGGCACGGGAATAAAATAAGGCAAAGTTGAGCGAATTTTGTAGAACCGAGCAGCCAGATAGTGGCCGGATTCGTGGGTTCCTAATATTAAGAGCAGTGAGATTGCGTAAGGCAATCCTTTGAGCAAGAGAGCAGGATCGGACTGCAAAGATTTCTCGGTAATACCTGCAATTTCTGTGCCAGCAATTGTTGTGGTAAACAGCGTTACTAACAATAAACCCAGAGCTAAAAATGGTCGCGTTAAGCGTTCATTATTGAGAGTATTTTGGGCATTAACTCTTTTAGGATTGGGAACTAAGGCAAAAAATGGTTTACCGCTAAGACTATTTTGAAAGATTACGAGAAAGCGATCGCCAAAATACTTCTCAACATTCTCTCTAATTGTCTGATAGGCCGTCTCTGAATTCGTCCGCAATTGTCCGCGACAAATCACTGATTGGGGGCGAAATTCCAAATGTTGTAGGTAGTAAACTGACCAAGGAAAACAATCTCGGAGGTTAGCTTCTTCTAGTTTGTCAATTGGGCGGAATTTCGGCTTTTTCTCTTCGCTGTCTGGGGTTTGAGGTGCGATCGCAACTTCAGCAGTGGGCGCGGGTATCTCCTTACGTCCCCACTGTACCAACAGCCAGTACAAACAAGGACAAACAACTAAAGGCGCGATCGCTAACTCTACAGGTAGCGGCTTATTGGAACCATGAACTAAAATCCATGTACCCCAAATCAACCCCGGTGTCATCATCACCAACCACAAAACCCATACGGGAGTCCGAGTAATGCGGCTAACACCCCGTTGTAACGAAAAGTATGTAATTAATCCCAGTAGTAGCAACCATAATAGGAATAGCATAATATTTATTCCAGTCAATTAAATGTTTCCTTGACACAACAGAGCTCTACATCCAAACAACCCAGGCCAGTCCTGGAGAACATCTTTGCTTTCCCACCTAACCGGGATACCCTGGGAGCGACAGCCTACTTCATTGTAGAAAACCAAATGAATATTCTGGTTGATAGTCCCGCGTGGGATGAGACAAACCAGGCATTTTTGCGCTCTCTCGGCGGCGTACACTGGCTATTTCTCACTCATCGGGGTGCTATTGGTAAGGCGAAGGAGATTCAGCAAGCAATGAGCTGCAACATCGTTATCCAAGAGCAAGAAGCTTATTTGTTACCGGGTTTAAGTGTAACGCCATTTTCCCAAGAGTGGGCGCTTAGTGACCATTGCCAAGGGATTTGGACACCAGGACACTCTCCGGGATCGTCCTGTCTCTATTATGCTGGTTGTGGCGGCGTGCTGTTTACGGGACGGCATTTGTTACCAAATCAGCAAGGTGCGCCGACACCGTTGCGGACGGCTAAAACTTTTCACTGGCCGCGACAAATACAAAGCGTTAAGTTGCTGATCGATCGCTTTTCGCCCGAAACTCTACAGTATATTTGTCCTGCTGCGAATACGGGACTACTGCGCGGGAAAAGAGCGATCGCGCAAGCTTACGAACAATTAGCGAGTCTGGATTTAGCAGCTTGTTTGCAAGGACAATCAGTATTGTGAGTTCAAGTTATGGAACCAACAGAAAAGCAAAAAATGTTAGCAGGCCAATTATACTTGGCCAGCGATGCGGAATTAATCCGCGATCGCAGGCGAGCTCGCCGCCTTGCCAGAATCTATAACTCTACCACTGAAGAAGAACCAGAAAAACGATTAGAAATTATCCAAGAATTATTCGCCTCAGTCGGCCCAAAAGTTGAGATTGAGCCGCCTTTTTTCTGCGATTACGGTAGTAACATTTATGCTGGCAATGGTTTATATATGAACTTTGGCTGCATAATTCTCGACTGCAATATAGTTAACATTGGCGAAAATTTACTCTGCGGCCCCAACGTACAAATTTACACCGCCTATCATCCTACTGACCCAGAAATTCGTCTCTCTGGTAAAGAACTCGCCGCACCGATTTATATTGGTAATAATGTTTGGATTGGCGGCGGTAGTATCATTTGTCCGGGAGTAACTATTGGCGACAATACCACTATCGGTGCTGGCAGCGTTGTTGTCAAAGATATCCCCGCAAATGTTGTCGCCGCCGGCAATCCTTGCCGAATTATTCGCCATTTAGCTTAATGGCTTCAGGAAATGATACTATCAACCGATAGGTCTAACCTTCTTCCCTTTTCCTTCTTCCTTCTTCCTTCTTCCTTCAACTTATGACTACTGCAACTGTTTATGCCAATGCTCCCGATCTCTGTACTGATGACTATGTGGCACTCGGTTTAGCTACGTGCTTCATCAAAGAAGATAATGAAGTTCACCAAGTCAAAGTTGTCGAAGCTATTCCCTCAGCAGCTTTAGAAGCTATTGTCAAGGGTATTCCTACTTCTTATCAAATGGCTTGCGGCACAACTTTGGGAGCAGTTTTAGACGGCGAAACCCTGCAACTACCAGCAGATTTTCCCGCTGATGCTCAGTTTAGTGATGAGTTTAGCTTTAGAGCGATCGCGGCCGCAAGGACTTACAAAATTCGCCCCCAAGCTCAATCTCATATCCCTGTCGGCACAGTGCGACAAGATTTTAACTACTCTTTAGAGCGCAAGCGCCTACTCAATTCTGCTCGGATTATCAACACAGAAGACAATGTGAAACAGCATTCACACACTCATAAAGTCCTATAGAAATATAGAAATATAGGGCGATCTCTGCCCACCGAAGAGGGTTAATTTAATGCGAAAAATCCTCTAAGTAGGAACAGAAATTAAATAACTACTTCATTTAGGTAAGTTGTTGTGCTTCAACACTTTTAAGAACGCTGAAGCTCAAAAACTTACTTTTTTAACTGTTAACTGTTAATTATATTGTTAATTATATTGTTAATTATTGTCTATCCCAATTACCAATTACCCATTATCAATTACCAATTATCAATTACCAATTACCAAGTTCTTGTACAGACAGGTTTGGCATTATGCTAGGATTGACAGAGTTGGGTGGAAAGAAATAAAAATTACAAAATATGAAGCAAAACAAAGTCCTTGCTAAACCTATGATAAATAGGTTTCCGCGTGAGGAAATTTGTCAGATATTTGGGGAGACTTACGACCCCAATCGCTGGAATAACTGGCACTGGCAAATGCGACATCGGTTGAGTAAGCTGGAACACTTTCAAGGTTTGCTAAAGCTCACTGCCGCCGAACAACGAGGACTTTCGATCGCCCCAGAAAAGTTTGCTGTAGCTGTGACACCGCACTTTGCGTCCCTGCTTGACCCGGAAGATCCCCTTTGCCCGCTGCGGTTGCAGGTGGTTCCAAAAGAGGAAGAACTGACAATCGATCGCGCAGATATGGTAGACCCATGCAGCGAAGACGAGGATAGCCCAGTACCCGGACTGGTACATCGTTATCCCGATCGGGTGTTACTGCTTGCCCTAGACACTTGCGCCGCCTACTGTCGTTATTGCACGCGATCGCGTTTAGTCAGCCAAGGCGAAATGTACCCAGTGACGCGGCGGATAGATGCCATTATCGCCTACCTAGAGGAACATACCGAAGTGCGCGACGTGCTAATTTCTGGTGGCGATCCCCTGTTGATGTCTGATGAGCCTTTAGACAACTTACTTAGGCGCTTACGTGCCATTCCTCACATTGAATTTGTGCGTATCGGTTCCCGCGTACCGAGTTTCTTACCCCAGCGAATTACACCTGAACTCGTTGCCGTGCTTCGCAAGCATCGCGTGTGGCTGTCTTTACACTTCTGTCACCTGCGGGAACTGACCCCGGAAGTAGCACAAGCCTGCGATTTACTGGCTGATGGTGGCATTCCTTTAGGCAGTCAGACTGTACTGCTCAAAGGTGTTAACGACTCCGAACAGGCGCTCAAGGATCTGTTTCACGGTTTGCTCAAACTGCGCGTGCGACCTTACTATCTTTACCAATGCGATCCAGTTATCGGTACTGCCCATTTGCGGACAAGCGTGCAAACAGGTATCGATCTAATATCCAAACTGCGCGGTCATACCACTGGGTACGCCGTACCCACCTATGTAATTGATGCTCCTGGTGGTGGTGGCAAAGTGCCAATTCAAGCTGACACCCTAATTGCTTACGAGAACGGCAAAACTACTGTGCGTAATTGGGAAGGCAAGACGTATACTTATTTAGATCCCGTGTAGCAATGAGTATTACTAAATAACTTGCTTTAATCTTCACTACAGAGGTTGCCAGATTGAAAGATTTTTCTAAAAAAGAAATTCACTGCTACTATAAATAGATGAGTAAAGTCAGCGCATTTAACGAGTGGGACTCCCTCGAAGAAATTATTGTGGGACGTGCAACGAATGCACGCATTGCCTGCCCCGACCCAGGGCTATTTGCTGTTGAATACCTAGAAGAATATCCCAGCATTCAGGACATTCCCTCTGGCCCCTATGACCATCAAGTAATTGAAGAAACTGAAGAAGACCTAGAGGAACTTGTACAAACACTTCAAAATCTGGGTGTTACCGTCCGGCGACCAGACATCGCCGATCATTCTGTCAAGTTTGCTACTCCTGATTGGGAATCAGATGGTCAATCAAACTATTGTCCGAGAGACCTTTTGGTGACAGTGGGGAATTGGATTATTGAAGCTCCGATGGCACTCCGTTGCCGTTTTTTTGAAGCGCGGTCTTACAAAACTATTCTCATAGATTATTTGCAAAGTGGAGCTAAATGGATTTCCGCTCCCAAACCGAGGCTAAGTGATGAAATTTACAATGTTTGCGATGCGAGTGCTTTGGCAATCAAAGACTATGAGCCGATATTTGATGCTGCAAACATATTGCGTTTAGGGCGAGATATTTTCTACCTGATCTCAGGCACAGGAAATCAATGCGGGGCGTTATGGCTTCAAACTGTTTTGGGTGAAGATTATAGAATACATACTTATGATAATATTTACTCTGGAACTCATGTAGACACGACAATTGTACCTATTCACCCTGGTTTGGTTGTAGTTAACGCCGAACGAGTCAGTCAACACAATCTACCAGAGTTATTCAAAGGGTGGGATGTCATCTATCTAGAGGATATTGTTGATATTGGTTGTGATACAAGTACCTGTCTTGCCACGAAGTGGATTGGGATGAACCTCCTGATGGTGAATCCTAATCTCGCCATTGTTGACAAAGCTCAAACTCCGCTGATCGGGGAACTTGAGAAGCGTGGTGTTGATGTTATACCATTGCAACTAAGACACGCGAGAACATTAGGAGGAGGGTTTCACTGTGTGACGCTTGATGTGCGACGCACAGGTTCTCTGGAAGACTATTATGTTTAGCACAATAACTTAATCCGATCGTCACTATTCTTGGAAAAATTTAAAAATAGAAAATTGGACAGTATGGGGCTTTTTATTGGTTTGTGTTATGACATCAAGGAAGAGTATCTTCAGATCGGTTTGAGCGCCACCGATGTCATGGATTTCGAGGATGAAGAAACCATCATCGGGCTAGAAAATACACTCTGCGGTTTGGGTCACAAAGTTGAACGCATCGGCAATGGTAGAGAACTTGCTCTTAGGTTAGTAAAGGGCGATCGCTGGGATTTGATCTTCAACATCGCCGAAGGACTCAAAGGTCGCTCTCGCGAGGCCCAAGTCCCAGCAGTCTGCGAATTATTCGCTCAACCATATACCTTTTCCGACCCGCTTACTTGCGCCCTTACCCTTGATAAGGCGATGACTAAGCGCGTAGTTCGGGATTTCGGTTTGCCTACAGCACCCTTTGAAGTGGTGAGTACATCCGAACAAGCGATCGCAATATCCCTTCCCATGCCTTTATTCCTAAAACCGATCGCAGAAGGAAGTTCTAAAGGGATAACAGAAAAATCCCTAGTCAAAGAAAGCCAAGATTTAGTTGCAGTATATCAAGCGCTACAGGAAGAATTCCAGCAACCCGTTCTGGTAGAAACTTTCCTTCCCGGTAAGGAAATCGCGGTAGGTATTGTCGGTAACGGTAATCAAGCTAGAGTAATCGCCGTGATGGAAATAATTTTTACCAAAAAAGCAGAAATCGCCGCCTACACAGCCCTAAATAAAGATAAATATCTCGAGCGAGTATCCTATAGGTTACTGACAGACCCCGAACCTTTAGCCGCACAAGCAAGACAATTAGCTTTGGATGTTTACCACAGTCTGGGTTGTCTCGATGCCGCCCGCGTAGAACTACGCGGCGATGTGACTGGTGAATTGCAGTTTTTAGAGGTGAACCCATTGTCAGGGATACACCCTATTAACTCAGACCTAGTTATTATGGCACGTCTGGCTGGAATAGAATATGCACAACTAATTGGTGAAATTGTTGAATCAGCATGGCAAAGATATAAAGGCTAAAGCGATTTATTTCTTTAAAGAAGCCTATCGCCTTCTTAAAAAAGGAGGTGTTTTTACTTACTTTTGTAGTAGAGGAGTAGAATCTCTTTCAGACACAGATCGTCAATTATTAAGAGAAACAGGATTTTTAAATATGGGAGGTACGGTTTGTTCAGTAAATCCGCCTGCAAGTTGTTTGTACTGGCATGAAAAAACTATGTTTGCACCGATTATCATCAAATAAAACCATCTAGTTACCAAAATAACATCTCATTTACTGACGGGTTTCTTCCCTAGCCAGAGTCAAGTTTTGAGATTCTTCTAGAGCCTTTAAGGAGACATCAACATCCTCAATATCGCTAACAAATGTCTTAGGCAACTGTACCCCCAGCGTCACCATTCTGATAGCTTCAAACAACAGCAAAGACAGCCACAAAATATGGTTACTCTCAAAGTTAATAGCAGCTACATCCGCAGGTAAAAATCCCAGTACAAGAGCAACTAAGCTAACATTGCGGAGGGTATGCCCTTGGGCCAAACCTAAGAAATACCCATCTAGCATAAAGTTTATTGAACTGAATACGAGAACGAGTAGCAACCAGGGAACAAAAATATCAATGTTTTCAGTAACTTCGGTGTGATTCGTCAACAACCCAAAAACAGTATTGGGAAATAGCCAACAAGCTCCGCCGAAAGCAATTCCTACCAGCAAAGCACTTCCCAGAGAAAATCGAGCCAGAGGTACTAACTGTTGTGAAAATCCTTTCCCTTTAAAATTTCCCACTAGAGTTTCCGTACCGAATCCCAATCCTTCAACAAAATAGATACTGAAATTGCATATCTGTAAAAGCAAGGCATTTTGAGCGTAGATAATCGTCCCCATCTGTGCTCCCTGATAGTTAAAAGTTAAAGAGGTAAAGATAAAAATTAAATTGCTGACAAAAATGTTTCCATTTAGGGTTAAAGTAGATCGTATCGCTGAGGGACACCAAATTTTTCCAGCTACCTCTCGTACCTCTTGCCAGTGGATTTCTTTGCACAAAAAAATCAATCCCACGAATAGGCATAGATATTGGCTGATAGCATAGGAAACTCCAGCCCCCGTACTTTCCCAACCCCACCGGATAATCAAGAGGTAGTCGAGTGCAATTTTGGCAGCATTGCCAACGACAGACACCACCACAACTAAACTATTTTTTTCTTGTCCTAAAAACCAACCAATTAAGACAAAATTGAGCAAAATGGCGGGTGCTCCCCAAATTTGGGTATTGAAATAGGCTAGACCTGAAGCTTTAACTTCTGGTGCGACATCTAGGAAGGCAAACCCTAATTCTCCTAAAGGGTACTGCAATAGTGCGATCGCGATACCAAGTACCAGAGCAATTAAACCATTACGCAGTCCGACTAACAGCACGCCTTCTCGGTCATTTCGTCCCACCGCTTGAGCTGTTACGCCAGTAGTACCCATGCGTAAAAACAGAAAAATCTCGTAAAGAAAATTAAGCAGGTTTCCAGCTAAGGCAACTCCTGCTAAGTGTTCGATTCCTTCCAGATGACCTAAGAAGATGACGCTGACTAAATTTGCCAGTGGCACCATAATATTTGATAGGACGTTGGCTAGAGCGAGTCGGAAGTAGCGAGGTACGAAGTCATACTGGCTATTGAGCATCAGGTTCATAGATAAATCCGCTTGTTACCAAAATCTCTACCAAAGAGCGTTAGATTTTCATATTAGTTTACATGATTTTTAAGAGGAAGGCTGCCCATGTGTTATCTTCAGATGTGCTGCTCGGTATGTGGTGGAAACGCAGTTTTATTAACACTTGTTCTTGTGTAATTATATTACCTCAGCAACTCATATTTAAGCTAAACTAAAGTTGTTGGCTAAAAATTGAAAGATTGATTTAAAGGAGCGAAATACCATGCTAAAACTTTATGGAGGAGCCCGCAGTCGGGCCTCGATCGTTCAGTGGTACTTAGAGGAAATAGAAATACCTTATGAGTTTGTGTTGCTAGATATGAAAGCAGGAGCTCATTTACAGCCAGAGTTTTTGGCAATTAACCCTTTTGGGAAAGTTCCTGCGATCGCAGATGGAGATTTTAAACTTTGGGAATCGGGCGCGATTCTGCTATACCTAGCTCACAAATATGGTAAAATGCCTGCATCTTTGGAGAGGCAAGCTGAAGTTGGGCAGTGGGTATTATTTGGCAATGCAACTTTGGGGCCAGGGATTTTGCTAGAAGCGAATCGCGATCGCGAAACCTCTCGTTTATTAACCCCACTCAATCAAATCTTAGAGCAGCAACCGTTCTTAATGGGAGATGAATTCAGCGTCGTAGATGTAGCCGTCGGTTCAATTTTGGCTTACATTCCGATGGTAATGCAATTCGACTTTACCCCTTATCCCGCAGTTTTCGACTACATCAAGCGTATATCAGAGCGACCGGCATTTCAAAAAGCGATCGGCGGGGGCAAATAACTGATAACAGTTAACTGATAACGGTTAACCATTAACCGTTAACCGTTAACCGTTATCAGTTAACGATTTGACCTCAGAATCGAATTATCTGAAACCAACCGCAGCCTGCCACACAAAAGCCAGCAGCAAGAAAAACACAGGAATCACGGGCAAAACGTCAACCAAGGGGTTAAAGATTGAGTAAGCTTCGGGCAGCTTTGCCAATAGCAGTGCAGCTTCCATGAATGAATCTACCTCTCCAACACAATTTTAATAATTGTCGTACATCTTAACATGAGGCGTTCGCAGAGGATCTGGTACTTGGTGCAAGCCAATGAGCAAATTCTTCGGTAAAGCGATCGCTCAGAATCGCCTCCCTGATCCGCACAGTAAAGCGAATTAACTCCGTAACGTTGTGAATCGACAGCAGAGTATGACCTAGAGCTTCGTGAGCCCGGACTAAGTGACTTAAATAAGCACGGCTAAAAGTTTGGCAAGTATAGCAGGGGCAATTTTTATCAACAGGGCCGTAATCTTCTCGAAACTGAGCATTTTTGAGATTCCAGCGTTCCCCTCCTACCAAAACCGCCCCGTGACGCGCCAAGCGAGTAGGAATCACGCAGTCAAACAAATCTACACCAGCCGCGATCGCCACTGCCATCTCCCGGTAAGTGCCAATTCCCATCAAATAGCGAGGTTTTTCTGGAGGTAAAAGCGGTGCAGTCACCTTTACAATATCTTCGATCATTTCCCCAGGTTCACCCACACTCACCCCGCCGATCGCATAACCAGGTAAATCCAAATCTACCAACTGATTAGCCGCGCGCGATCGCAAATCTGGATAAACCCCACCTTGAACAATACCAAACAAAGCCTGATCCGATCTTTGGTGACTAGCAATACACCGTTTCAGCCACCGGTAAGTGCGATCCGTCGCCGCCGCCACATCTTCCCGTGACGCGGGATAAGGCGGGCACTCATCAAAAGCCATAATCACATCCGCACCCAAATCATTTTGAATTTGGATCGAAAGTTCCGGTGTCATGTGGATCATCATCCCATCGCGGGGAGAGCGAAACTTCACCCCATCCTCCCCAATCGTGCGAATCTCACTCAAACTGAATACCTGAAATCCACCAGAATCCGTCAAAATTGGGCCTTTCCAAGCCATAAACTTGTGCAATCCGCCAGCACCGGCAACAATTCCCTCCCCCGGTTGCAGGTGCAAATGGTAAGTATTCGCCAATACCATCTGAGCACCCGCCGCCTCTAGATGTGCAGGTGTGAGAGTTTTGACATTAGCCAGCGTCCCCACTGGCATAAATCTAGGTGTTTCTACCGAACCGTGGGGAGTTGTAAAAATACCTGCACGCGCTTGTGTTTGGCTACATTTAGCCTGAGATTGAAAAGAAAAATTATCCGGCATCAGGCATGAGGTAATGGGAGTTTTGGGAGATTGTGTCAG
>NZ_CACA01000030.1:0-46897 GCF_000180455.1 Kamptonema sp. PCC 6506 | reverse complement strand
CAGAACGCCGAACCAACCGATGTAAATCCGGTTGTCGGTGGATGTTACCCACTCGCAGAAGCGCTCCCAAACGTTAGCGCTTTCGCGCTGTTGTAAGGTAGTTGTCATGTGCTTATGATTGCTTTATGTATTTTTCAAGGTTCAGAGCGGTTTTGTGTTCCGCCATGTAAATAAGATTAACGCTTTTATTTCGGTTTGTAAACCCCCTTTAACATTAAATTTAGTTGTGAAATTGATTAGATTAACTTATGAATCTTCAACCCGGAGGCCATGCCATCTGACGGCCCCCCAGAATATGAAGATGCAGGTGGTCTACAGTCTGGCCGCCGTCAGCACCAGTATTAATGACAACGCGGTAGCCATTACTGAGTCCCGCCGCTTCAGCAACCCGCTTGACAGTCAGCAATAAGTGACCCATGAGTGCGTGGTCTTGGGATTCAGCATCGGCTAGTTTGGGAATAGGCTTTTTAGGAATGACAAGGATATGGACGGGTGCTTGAGGATTGATATCTTTGAAAGCAAGGGTCAAGTCATCCTCATAAACTATTTCTGCGGGAATTTCTCGGCGGATAATCTTGGTGAAAAGGGTATCGTGAGTTGTCATGGGTTTAAAGTAAGAAGGAAGAAGATAAAGTCATTTCTCAATCTTCAATTGTTATTGTTAATCATAATATAATTTATGCAAAATTATTTATAGTGTTGCCTCTAGTCCGTAATAGAATTACCTAGAGGTGGCGCTACAGCGAACAAAAATGCGACATAATACAAGGTGATCGAAGACACGCGCATAAGGATTGAGGATAATGTTAGCTAGGGTTTGGAGCGCATCTATTGTTGGCATAGACGCTGTAAAGGTAGGCGTTGAGGTTGATGTATCGGGAGGACTGCCTAAAATTGTGGTGGTGGGTCTACCTGATACTGCTGTCCAAGAAGCCAAAGAAAGGGTAAAAGCAACTCTGAAAAATGCTGGTTATGCGTTTCCAATGCGGAGTATAGTGATTAATTTAACTCCCGCAGATTTGCGAAAGGAAGGGCCAAGCTTTGATTTGTCAATCGCAGTGGGAATTTTAGCAGCTTCGGAACAAGTTAATGCAGATTTGTTAGGAGATTATTTATTTTTAGGAGAACTTTCTCTGGACGGAAGTTTGCGCCCTGTTGCTGGAGTTTTGCCCATTGCTGCTGCGGCAAAAAAAATGGGTATTGCGGGATTGATTTTGCCTGCTGCGAATGCACAAGAGGCCGCATTGATTGAAGGCTTATCTGTTTATGGTTTCGAGAATATATTTGCAGTTACAGATTTTTTGAATAATCCAAACTGCTACTCACCGATGGAAGTAGATGCTAGGAAAGAATTAGCTACTACACAATTTAATACTTTAGATTTAAAGGATGTAAAAGGACAGGCTCATGCTCGTAGGGCTCTAGAAATTGCTGCCGCTGGTGGGCATAATTTAATTTTTGTTGGGCCGCCTGGTAGTGGTAAAACTATGTTAGCAAGACGTTTACCTGGAATCTTACCACCACTGAGTTTTGATGAAGCTTTAGAAGTAACTCAAATTCATTCTGTGGCGGGGTTGCTGAAGGATAGAGGAAGGCTAATTAGCGATCGCCCTTTTCGCAGTCCTCATCATTCTGCTTCTGGCCCTTCTCTTGTTGGTGGTGGGAGTTTTCCTCGTCCGGGGGAAATCTCTTTAGCTCACCGAGGTGTGCTTTTTCTAGATGAATTGACGGAATTTAAACGGGATGTTTTGGAGTTTTTACGGCAGCCGCTAGAAGATGGTCAAGTTACAATTTCTAGGACTAGACAATCTGTTGTATTTCCCGCACAATTTACCTTGGTTTCTAGTACCAATCCTTGCGCTTGTGGTTATTACGGCGATCCTATTCAACAGTGTACTTGTTCGCCGCAAAAAAGAGAGCAATACTGGGCAAAACTTTCTGGGCCTTTGATGGATAGAATTGATTTACAAGTAGCTGTGAATCGTTTGAAACCAGAGGAAATCACCCGTCAGTCTACGGGGGAAGAGTCGGAACCAGTGCGAGTAAGAGTACAGGAGGCGCGATCGCGAGCACGGGAAAGGTTTAAATTAGAATCTAATTTGCGTTGTAATGCGGAAATGCAGAGCCGTCATATTAATAAATGGTGCCAGTTAGATGATGCTTCTCGGAATTTATTAGAAGGGGCAATTCGGAAATTGGGGCTGTCTGCGAGGGCCAGCGATCGCATTTTGAAAGTGGCGAGGACTATTGCAGATTTAGGGAGGGATGAAAGTTTGAAAAGTAATCATGTTGCGGAGGCGATTCAGTATCGTACAATAGATAGGATGCAGTAACAATAAAATGTAAGATGGAAGCAATACAATTGTCTTTGTTTTCTAGTGACGAAAATCCAATTTCAGCCCCAAGACAAAAACAAGTAAAATTAGGACGTTATGAACGCATTAAACGTCAACTAGAAACAGATGACAGCGATCCATACAAGATATTCATTGATATCAAATCGCCGTTGTTGCCTGCATCAGGTTATACCTTTGTCGATCTTTTCTGCGGTGCAGGAGGAATGACACAAGGTTTAGTACAAGCAGGTTTTCAACCTGTAGCAAGTGTTGAAGCTAATCCCATCGCTTCTGCGACTCATCAAAAAAACTTTCCTAAGTGCCATCACTTTTGTGGGGATATAAAAAGCTTTTCTCCCCAACAATGGTTAAGTCAAATCAATTCCCCCAAAGTCCATCTTGTTGTAGGTGGGCCACCATGTCAAGGTTTCTCCGTTGCGGGAAAACGTGACCCCAACGATCCTCGCAATCGTCTATTCAAAGAGTTTGTCCGCGCTGTCTCTGAAATACATCCTTGGTATGTTGTTATGGAAAATGTCCCAGGAATTTTGACAATACAGAAAGGTGCTGTTAAAAAAGCAATTTGCGAGGCTTTTGATGAAATTGGCTATCCTCATGTTTCCGTTGCAATTCTTGAATACCGCCACCGCCAGCATATTGAGATGAGGCTATCTGTTTTCCTTCACACTCTCGACAATGCCATTGTTGGTCAGACAGAAGATTAAAAACTTTTAATTGGGTTGAGTCTTGTCTCAATTGAGCTTTAATTGTGCTTGCTAAATCTTGATTGCTCATTCTATGTTTTCCACCACTATTTCTAGATTGTTAAGAAGATTAGAAACGGTTAGGTCTAGACCCTTAGCAAGACTTGTAAGTGCTGTCAGGGAGGGATTTCTTACTCCGCGTTCGACTCCAGATATATAAGTGCGGTCTAAGTTAGCCCGCAGTCCCAGTTCTTCTTGCGAAATTCCCAAAGCTGTCCTGCGTTGCCTTACGAGATGACCTAAAGCACGAAGAATCTTTTTTTTCGATTGATTCATGTGCCAATTGTGAATTTATATGGACTATCAGTCTACGGACGATGTGTCACATATTTGTAAAGATCAATTGCCTGCCCATCAGACGTACAATAAGACAGTTGTATTCTGCGGCCCCAACCGTGATCGATCGCTACACTCTGCCCGAAATGGGCGAAATCTGGACAGACACAGCCAAGCTCAAAACATGGCTGCAAGTAGAAATCGCAGTCTGCGAAGCACAAGCCGAACTCGGCTACATCCCCGCCGAAGCAGTCGAAGAAATCAAAGCTAAGGCTAATTTTGACCCTAAGCGCGTCCTAGAAATTGAAGCCGAAGTCCGCCACGATATCATCGCATTTTTGACAAATGTGAATGAATATGTAGGCGATGCAGGCCGCTATATTCACCTCGGTTTAACGAGTTCTGATGTTGTAGATACTGCTTTAGCTCTGCAACTGGTAAAGAGTGCTGATATCTTACTAGAACGCCTAGAATGTTTGAGTCAAGCTATTCGCTATCAGGCTCAAAAACACCGAGATACTGTGATGGTGGGACGCTCTCACGGGATTCATGCTGAGCCTATTACTTTTGGCTTTAAACTAGCAGGATGGTTGGCAGAAGTTTGCCGTAATCGCGAAAGATTGGTGCGAGTTCGCTCCTCTATTGCTGTTGGTAAAATATCCGGTGCAGTCGGAACCTATGCCAATATTGACCCCAAAGTAGAAGCTATTTCCTGCCAAAATCTGGGACTAGAACCTGATACTGCATCTACTCAGGTAATTTCGCGCGATCGCCACGCCGAATATGTCCAAACTTTAGCTCTGATCGCTGCATCTATCGAGCGTTTTGCAGTAGAAATTCGGAACCTCCAACGAACAGATGTTCTGGAAGTTGAAGAATTCTTTTCTAAAGGGCAAAAAGGCTCGTCAGCTATGCCTCATAAACGCAACCCTATCCGCTCTGAACGGCTGACAGGACTGGCAAGAATTATCAGAGGTCATGCCGTAGCAGCTCTAGAAAATGTTGCTTTATGGCACGAACGTGATATCTCTCATAGTTCCGTAGAACGAATAATTTTGCCAGAAGCTTCGACCTTAACGCACTTCATGTTATCGGAAATTACCGACTTAGTAAAAAACTTGCTGGTTTATCCAGAAAACATGAAGCGGAATATGAATATTTACGGAGGAGTTATCTTTAGCCAGCGGGTACTTTTAGCCCTGGTAGAAAAGGGAATGAACCGGGAAGAAGCATATAAAATTGTCCAATCCTGTGCTCATGAAGCCTGGAACAAAAACTCAGGAAATTTCCACGATCTAATTGCCAAAGATAGTCACGTTACTGCTTGTTTGACAGCAAAAGAAATTGAAGATTGCTTCGATCCGCAGTATCAACTAAGGCATTTAGACCAAATTTATCAGCGCTTAGGGATCTGAGTAACGATCTAATTAAAAATTAAAAATGAAAGATAACAATGCTTTCATTTTTATTTTTTATTAACTTTTTCGATCGCAGCTAACAACCAATAACTAACCATTAACTATGAAATTGAGTAACTTTGGATTGAGTAACTTTGGTAAATATTTAATAATATTTCTGGTCGTGTTGTTATCTGTAATAAGTATAAACTTGACTATTGTCCGAGCCACCGATCCACCTACAGTAATAAATGATGAAGCTTCACCCATCTCGAAACCAACTGAAAGTATGCCACTTTATCAAGTTCCTAGTTGGGCAAGAACGATCGATATCCGCACAGTAAACCCTAATATACGCCTAGATATCCGCTATGCGACCACCAATAATTTCTTAAAGAGAAAGCTGTATTCTGTCGCACGATGTGCATTAAGAGCAAGTGTTGCTCAAAGGCTGTCGCGAGTTCAAGAAAATGTGCAAAAAATAGGACTCAGTTTAAAAGTTTATGACTGCTACAGACCGCTATCAGTTACTAAGCAAATGTGGGCAGCTATGCCAGATTCGCGCTACGTTGCCAATCCTGCTAGAGGTTCGCGACACAATCGGGGTGCGGCTGTCGATCTTACCCTCGTAGATCGCAGTGGTAAAGAACTAGAAATGCCTACAGGATTCGATGATTTTACTGAAAAAGCTCATAGAGATTATTTAGGTGGCAGCGTTCAATCTAGGAAAAATAGTCAATTACTTGAAAGGGTGATGAAAGCCCAGGGATTTGTATCTCTATCAACTGAATGGTGGCATTTTGATTCAGAAGATTGGGAAAAGTTTTCACTTCTTGATGTACCTCTGCAAGCAATTCGTTAACGCACGCTCCGTCAAAAATCCGGTTTCTGCGTCAATATTTCTCGAAAAAAGCGACGATTTTGGTCAGAAACCGGGTTTTTCGCGTAAGTCCTACTCTCATCGGATCTTTTTCTGTTCCAAGTTTGCTTGCTGCTGAAACTTTTCTCTCCCTCTAGTGATAAAAGAGGAATCATCTAAAACTGGGGCGAAAGGATTCGAACCTCTGAATGGCTGGACCAAAACCAGCTGCCTTACCACTTGGCGACGCCCCAATGACTTAACCTTTGTCATTCTAGCATTTACACAGCAGGTGTCAAGCAATTTGCCGATCTAAATTAAAATTTTCTCCAAAACTGCGCCAATTCCCACTCCTGCTTAACTTTGAGGTCGGAGATGGTATGGCGGCCGCACCGGGATCTGAATCCAAAACTCCGCTCCTTGCCCCGGCTCGGAGATACATTTGAAAATGCCGCCGTGTTTCTCTACCACAATCTGATAGCTAATCGACAAGCCTAAGCCTGTACCCTTACCTACGGGCTTCGTAGTAAAGAAGGGGTCAAACAGCCGATTTTTGACTTTATCGCTAATTCCTGCCCCGCTGTCCTGAATCCGAATCACCACATATTCAGGATTGGGGAAAGCAGATTGAGAAAACTCCTCCCCAGCCATCACCCCAGTAATAATCCTAATTGTCCGAGGTTCTGGTTGATTTTCCAAAGCATCGATCGCATTCCCAATCACATTCATAAACACTTGATTCAATTGTCCCGCATAACACTCTACTCTCGGCAAAATCCCCAATTCCTTAATTATCTCTATTCCCGAATTCTTACCCTTAGATTTCAAGCGGTTGTGTAAAATCAGTAGAGTGCTCTCAATTCCTTCGTGGATATCCACCGGCTTCATTTCAGCCTCATCTAACCGCGAGAAATTCCGCAGAGAGAGCACAATCTGGCGAATCCGTTCAGCACCCATCTCCATTGAAGATAAGATTTTCGGCAAATCCTCGACCAAAAAATCTAGATCGATCGCTTCGGTCAAAGTTTTAACTTCTGGAACCGGATTGGGGTAGTGTTTCTGATAAATGCGTAACACTTGCAAGATATCTTTAACGTACTCCTCACAGTAAGTCAGATTGCCATAGATAAAATTAACGGGATTATTAATCTCATGGGCGACACCTGCTACCATTTGACCCAGAGAAGACATTTTTTCATTCTGGATGAGCTGAGCTTCTTTTTGCTGCAAACTCTGCAAAGCATCGCTGAGGTGGAAAGCCTGAGTTTGAGCCGCCAAGGCCGCAGCGCGGGTTTGAGCATAAAGTTCTGCTTGGTCGATCGCGATCGCCAATTGATCGACCACAGCGTGCAGTAATTCCACTTCCGAATCCTTCCAATCCCGGCGGCCGCTGTAGTGATTGCAAACCACCGCCCCCAATTGACCCGATCGCGTTTCCAATGGTAGCAGCAGTTGCGATGAGATCTGGGTAGTGCGTAAAAAAGCCCGGATTTCGGGGTCTAAATCAGTGTCCAATTCTACATCATCAATCCTTACCGTCTGGCGATCGCGAATTTTCTCGGCTAGCAAATTCACTTGTGCCGGCGGATACTCCAAAAGCCGATGCTGTAATTTAGGATTCCCCGCCTCGTGGGTGACAGCAAAGCTCAACTGATGCGTCCCTCCCGGCAAATACCACAGAAAATGACACTGATCGATCTGTAACAAACTGCGAATCTCATTCACCGCCGTTCCCAAAATAGTATCGAGGTCGAGGGAATCCCGAATTTGACTCGCCAGACGGAACAGCAAACCCTCGCGGCGGCTATTAAGTTCTTCCCGCGCTTTCACCCGATCGATCGCCACTGCGATCGCTAAAGCTACCCACCCCAGTACCTCTCGCACCCCTTCCGTCACAGGTTTACTAGCGATCAGAGCCATTACCCCCACTAACCGTTCTTCCACAATTAACGGATAAGTAATCGGGACTGCTGCGGAAGCAAAGGAGTTTTGATTGGTCAGAGATTGCTTCCCACCAGACAATGCTTCCCGGTTTTGAGATGGTTTCGTTGTACCCGCAATGCTTACCGGTTTTGAATTAGAAGAGTTTAGAGAGTTTTGAGCGTCCAGAGATGAGTTCGTTCCTGGCAAGGTTAAACCTTGCGGGTAGGCAACGCCAACGCCATTTTGAGTTAAAAGAGTCAACAATTCCTGCGTTTGCTCTTCCCCCTTTCCTCTGCCTTCTGCCTTCTGCCTTTTGCCTTCTTCAGGATACCAGAAGTTCGCCCAATCCCCCGTCCCCACTCCTGACGAAGCCTGCAACTCTAACTGCTTGGCCTGTTGGTTAAAAGTCCAGATACCTACACCTGTAGCGTCAAGGTGCTGTATCATCGCCTCTGTGCACAGATTCAGGATTGCGGATATTGTCCCACCACCTCCTAATGCTGCGCCTACCTCAGCTTCCAAGATTGACAGGCGCGATCGCTCCCACAACGAAGCCTCTGTAAGCTTGCGTTCGGTGATGTCTCGCGAGACTGCTACCAGTTGTTGTACTCTCTCGCTATTTAGATCCCAAATCGAGTGACAAGTAGTTTCAAACCAGATATAGCTACTATCTTTGCGGCGAATGCGGTAGCTAATTGTGTAAATTTCTCTAGAGTTTAAGGTGTGGAGATGGATTTTTTGCAGCGCGGCTAAATCTTCTGGGTGGAAAAACTCGTAAGCTGAACGTCCTAGCATTTCTTCCGGCGTATATCCCAGTAAAGTATGGCAAGCTGGGGAAACATAGAGGTAAATTCCTTCTGGTGTGTGCCTAGAAATCAAATCTGTGGAGTTTTCTGCTAACAAGCGGTAGCGTTCCTCACTTTCTTTGAGTGCTTCTTCTGCTTGTTTGCGATCGGTGATATCAGTTTGTACGCCAACAAAATGCGTCAAGCGACCCCTTGAGTCTCTGACTGGGGAAATTGCTAGTTCATTCCAAAAATAAGTCCCATCTTTGCGATAATTCTTTAAAATTACATGACATTCTTGCTCCAAGCGCAGAGCCTCCCGAATTTTTTGGCGGGCTTTTTCACTTTCGGCATCTGTAGATTGTAAAAATCGGCAGTTGCGTCCAATTACTTCTGAGCGGGAGTAGCCTGTCATTTTTTCAAAGGCTGCATTGCAGTAAATAATTGGGTTGTCTGGTTGAGTATTGTCGGTAATCACGATGCCGTTGCTGCTGGCTGAGATCGCACGCTCCAGCAAGATCAGAGTTTCCTCTGCTTGTTTGCCTTCGGTAATGTCTTCAGAAATGCCTAATAAATATTCTGGTTTGCCTGTTTCATCGAAAATAGGTATTTTTTGGGTATGTAGTATTCTCAAACCTTTATTTTTAGTTTGGATCTGTTCTTCCGGGATATCTAACATCTGACCATTGGCTAAAACTTCTCGGTCTTTACTTATAAAAAAATCTGCTTCTGTTTTGGGGAAGAAATCATAATCGTTCTTGCCAATTAATTGTTCTTTCTCATAGCCGATCAGTTCTGCTCCGGCTTGATTGAAGCTAACAAATGTCAGTTTTTCCGCTTCTTTGACAAAAATTGTATGGGGAATATTTTCGACGATCGATTTGAGTAACTTTTGGGATTTGTGAATTTCCGCTTCCACCGCTCGCCGCTCTGTGATGTCGATCCCCGTGCAGATTATATATTTTACAGTACCTTTTGCGTCTTCGATCGTTGTATTTGACCAGGCAATCCAGCGGCGAGAGCCGTCGGTTGTTTGGCAGTAGTTTTCGTATTGTTTGGGTAGTTGTCTATCTAACTTGCTGTCTTTATTATTGCGAAGCGCCTCAAAAGTAGATTTTAATTCTGAAGTCTCAGCAACCTCGAATAATGCCCAGAGATATTTGCCTTCTACCTCGGAAGCTGAGTAGCCAGTTACGCGCTCGGAGGTGCGGTTAAAGCGGACAATTTTAAAATTTGTATCGAGAATCACGACTAATGCACCGACGGTGTTAAGTGCGGTGGAAAAGAAATCGCGCTCCGATCGCACTACCTCCCAAACTTCTTTGCGATCGTTGATGATGTCTTCGAGCCTGAGAACTTTGCCTCCCAGATTGACTAATTTACGCCGTAAGTCTACCATGCCAGCCACTTGCCGAGCTAATGCTTGAAGTGCATTTCTAGCATTTTCTGTCAATTCTCGCGGCGTAAAGTCCATGACAGACAATATGCCTACAGTTAGTCCTTCGGGAGCGACAATCGGCAGACCCACATAAAATTTTACGCCGGGGTTGGAGGTGACGAGAGGGTGATTGGCAAACCGCTTGTCTGTTGAGGCATCCGGCACGATCGCTAAGTGGTTGTGAGTATTTGCACTTGCGAATGCTGTCTCTGTTTGGGGGAGCAAAGGGGAAGTCTGCTCTCCCTCTTGTCTCTCCTCATTCCGCCTAATGGCGTGTTCGCAGAAATCTAGGTAGCGGTGTGCGGTTCCTTCCTCCATGCCAACTTCTGACTTTAACCACTGGTGGTTAGCATCAATAAAGCTGATGAAAGCGATCGGAGCTTGGCATAAATGAGCAGCCAAGATCGTCAGATCGTCGAAGGAAGCTTCGGGAGCAGAGCCAAGGAGCTGGTATAGACGGAGGTCGTCGAGCCTGAACACTTTGTGATTACTTAGCGATAGTGCTTTCATTTATAACTTCTCCTCCAAATGGAAATCTACCTTTTTTAATAACTTTTGGACAAGCATTAGGTTTAATTCTGTATTTTGGAGAAGAGTTGGGACGAGTGAAACTGAGATTGCCTCTAACGCCTTGAATGACCCTGGAAGTTATACTCGTTTGAGCAAGAACACCACTGATACCAAATATAGATACAATTGAAAACTCTTTTTAATTTTTTTATTATTTTGATTATATTCTAACTGACCCATCTTTAGTTTACGACCGCTAGGTTATCGGCTCAGGAGTGAGGATCGCCAACAATATCTCTACCAATTTCAGCCAGCCTCTACCGAGTTTCAAGGTGGTAACTGCTACGTTTAAGTGAGAAGATTGCAGAAGTGTTAAATTTATTTACATAATTTAATATAATTATAGTGCTAGTGTAGCGGCATAGAGGAGCGAACGCTTGGGAAGAACAGGGATGAGCCAGCCTAGTATCTTTTAATTTCAATCGCGGTTTGATTTCAATCTCTAGTAGGGAATTATCAGCTAGTTCTTGACGATGGCTATTACATCATATCATGTGAATAGACAATTTACCGCTATCGAATGGTAAATAGGTATTCTAAGCATTTATATCAACTGTAGTTAGTTATATCGCGAACTATAAATAGAGTGAGGGAATAAATATGCCTGGAAGTGAAAGTTTGATGCCGACTATCTTAGCAGTGGATGATAGCACTGTTATGCAAGGACTTGTGAAACAGGCGTTAGGCAAAGATTTTCGGGTGTTGGTAACGGACAATGCAGTGGATGCTTTGTCGATGATTTACCATGAAAAGGTAGCCGTGTTGTTGTTGGATGTTTCGATGCCGGGTATTGATGGGTTGGAACTCTGCCGCACGGTACGCAGTTTACCTCAGTTTCATAAATTACCGATCGTGATGCTGACGGCGCGAGATGGAGCTTTTGATAAGGTACAGGGACGTTTGGCGGGGGCAACGGAATATTTGACCAAGCCTTTCGATGCTGAGAAACTGCGCGTAGTTGTGGGTAAGTTTGTCAATATCTGTTAACGGTTAACTGTTTGTTAACTATAGCAACTACCAAGGTGGCTAGGAAGTTCTGATTTCCTTCCACCCTTGATTCTCTTCCCTTATTCCCTTATTCCCTTATTCCCTTATTCCCCTAGTCCCTAGCCCCTAGCCCCTAGTTAGATCTTACTGAGTAGCAAAGGAGCGATCTCGCCGATGGGCAATACGTGCTGGACAGCATTGAGGGCGATCGCTTCTTTTGGCATTCCGAAGACTACGCAGCTAGCTTCATCTTGGGCGATTGTCAGACCTCCAGCTTGCGCGATCGCTAACATTCCCTCCGCACCATCTCTCCCCATTCCCGTCAGCAGCACACCCGCCGCCGCCCGACCGTAGAAACTAGCCACTGATTTAAATGTCACCGTCACGGAGGGACAATGCCCCCCTACAGGCGGCGCAGTAGAATAAATAAATCGACCTACTTTGTCTAACTCTAAATGGCGTTTTTCCGGGGGGAAATAAATAGTACCTGATTGCGGTTTTTCCCCACTATTAGCAATTTTAACTGGTAGTTTAGACCCAGAAGCTAACCAATCTACCAAACCTTTTAAAAATCCTTCACTGATGTGCTGGATGCAAATTACTGGCACTGGAAAATTACCTGGTAACTGAGAAATAATCTTGTGCAAAGCTTGGGGGCCACCAGTAGAAGCGCCAATAGCTAAAACTTTAATAACTCTGGATTGGTAATTGGTAATTGGTTGTTGGTAATTGGTAATTGGTAATTGGTAATTGGTAATTATCCGCTCTCCCCCTTTCCCCTGCTCAAGAGTTCCTCCTTTCCTTTGATGCCGCGTGAATACCTTAACCCCTGAGAGGATTTTAATTTTTCCAGTCAATTCCAGCCTGAGCCTTTCATAATCAGAGACTAATCCGCTTGTAGGTTTAGGAAAAACATCGACTGCTCCAGCTTCGAGCAACTGAAATACATTATAAGTATCCTCTGCCTGAACTGAAGCACTGATTACTAAAATCGGTCGCGGGAACTTAGCCATCACTTCCTTGATGAATTCCAGACCATCCATTTGAGCCATGTGAAAATCAGTACAGATCACATCTGGCTGGACTTTGGGGATCGCTTCCAATGCCTCTAAACCGTTGCAAGCGGTTCCAACAACTTCAATTTCAGGTGACAAGGCAAATATTCTTTTAAGGACAATGAGGACAACGGGGGAATCCTCTACTAACAGAACCCGAATAGGAGCCATCATAGTCGATTTTGGCTGGTTTTTCAGTGCTAGTTACTACTGTATCCTACAGTCGCAGAGTAAGTTTAGATATTCTAAAAATTACCCAAAATTGTTTGTAGCATCGCTCTCGGAGCGGTATTCTTAGCGTTGAGACGGTTGCTGGACGTTAGCGATATGTAATTCCTGTATTCACAGCTAAAATCATATCGGAAATTCGACTATAATAATGAGTGCTAAGTAGTCGGACATAATTAAACGTTAAAAATTAAAAATGAAATTAATTAAATTTTCAATTTTTAATTTTCCATTTTTAATTCTTGAGAGAGGCGAGCGCCCACCTTACAATTTATAGTGTTTATTTATGTCCGACTACTTACACCAATCTGCTCAAAGTTTGCAACAATACTTCTTGATTGAAATTTCCTTTAGTAATGTAGGCACTTGCCCCTGCTTCTGCACCTCTTTTTTTATCTTCATCCGAAGCTAAAGACGTAACCAAAATAATGGGCAATTCGCTATATTCTCTATGCTGACGAATCTTAGTAGTTAGCTCTAAACCATCTAAATTAGGCATTTGTACATCTGAGACCACAGCATCAAAAGTGCGAGTTTTTAACTTATTATAAGCATCCAATCCATCTACCGCTGTCACAACTTCATAACCCGCAGCTTCGAGAATCCGCTTTTCTTGAGTGCGGGTAGCAATGGAGTCTTCTGCTAGCAGAATAACTTGCTTTGTCGTGACAGCCTCGCTTCCGGCATCAGTTAAACTAAGTAACGAGGTACGGGATACAGCTTGTTTCCGTATAGACTTAATCAAATCTTGAGGATTTAACACCATACAAACTTCGCCAGTACCTAAAATAGTTGCACCTGCAACGTTGCGAACTCGTTTGAGCAAATGACTTTGGGGTTTGAGTACGACATCCTGTTCATCGATCAGAGCATCCACGAATAATCCCAACCGTTCCTCACCGATTTTTAGAATAATACAAAACATTTGTTTATGATTAGTGCTTGATAAGTGTGGACGGGAAGTGTTATGGTTAGTATTGCCTTGTCTCTCTCCCTTTTTATTATTCCATAACTGCCATGCTTTATTATTTATTTGGATCAAGTTTTCAAGTTTAGCAACTGATACTGGATGGTCATCTAAAACTATTGTTTCCCTGCCTTCAAGGGGGAAAATATCAGACTGTGATACCAGTCGAGTTGTCTGAATAAATTCCACAGGTAAGGCATAATAAATTCCGTTAACAGCTACAATTAGCACATGAGCAGTAGTTAAAGTAGTGCCTAGAGACAGCCGCAAAGTACATCCTTGTCCGACTGTTGATTCTACTTGAATAGTTCCTTTTAGAGCTTCTACATTGCTACGAACTACATCTAAACCTACGCCTCTGCCAGAGACCTCGGTAACAAATGTGCGAGTTGAAAAACCCGAAGAAAAAATTAGGCTTTGAATTTGGTTGGCTGTCATTACAGCGAGTTCTTCTTCTGTGTAAATACCGCGTTTAATTGCCGTTTTTTTAATTTGTTCGATATCTAATCCTCTGCCGTCATCGATGACTTCAATTATGATATTAGTAGCAGTATTGTAGCCTCTGAGTTGAAGGGTTGCGAGACTGGGTTTACCTTTTTGTTCGCGTTCCGCTGGTGTTTCAATGCCATGATCGATTGCGTTCCGAATCATGTGCATCAGAGGATCTTTCATTTCTTCCAGAATGCGTTTATCGGCTCTGGTTTCGCCGCCTACAATAATTAATTCTACTTGCTTGCCTTCCTGTCTGGCTAAGTCCCTAACCATCCGAGGAAATATATTGAAAATAGTAGACAAAGGTAGCAACCGTAAAGTGCGAATTCCTTCTTCTAATTCCCCCGCAATTAAATCTAATCTGGCAGTATCTTCATAGATTTCAGTTCTCAAGCTATTGATGAGAATCCCCAAATTTTCTAAACGTTCTTCGGCGTATTGGTGATATTTCTGCAATTGCGCCATTGCACCATTTTGTGCAGAGATATTGGTTGGGGTTTCCACCTGGTTAAGCACAAAGCGATTGAGAAAGGCATCTCGGCTCCAATCTTCGCATAAAGTTGTAATTTCTTCGATTTCGGATAATCGGTGAGCGAGTCGAATTTTAGTAACTGTGAGTTCCCCTGCTTGCGTCATTAAAGCATCAAGGTTTTGCGTGGGAACGCGAATAGTTTCAATGCGGTAAGTGGGAGAAGCTGGAAGGGGTGAGTTTTGCAGTGAGTTTGTCTGCGATCGCGAAGAATTATCCGCTAAACCTGCCTCTACAGAATTAGGGGTAATTTCTAATGAGTTTGTCTGTAATAGCGAAGAGCTATCAGTTAAATTCACCTCTACAGCATTCGCCTCCAAAAGTGAAGAGTTATCGGCTAAAACCGTCTCTACAGAATTTATCGGTGAAAGCAAAAAATTATCGCTTACAACCTCCTCAACATTTTGATTTATAATTTCTTTTCCCGGTGGCGTGATGGTTTGTTCTTCTACATTTGTCTTTTCATGCTGCTGACTTTCTGACGTTTCCCTATTCCTCTGCTGTGAAGTGGAAGCGCCCATCATCGAGGCGAGGATATAAAAGGCATTGATACCGGAAGATTCTCCTGTTACGGCTTCATTGACGAGTTGGCGAAGGGCTTCCAAACCTTGAGAAAGGCGATCGCTAATTTCGGGAGTTAAAACTGTTTCGCCTCGTTTAACGCTTCCCAAAATATGCTCCATTTGATGAGCTAATGTTGACACATCTTTAACGCCCAACATACCAGCATCGCCTTTGAGTGAGTGGGTTTCTCGCAGCAATTCTTCTAATTTGGCTGAGTCATCTGGATGTTTCTCTAAATACAGAAATCCGTCGTCAAGTTTCTGTAAATGCTCTTCGCTTGCAGATTTAAAGACATTTCTTAGTTCTTCATCTTCGATCATCATTTTTGTATTTGGTAATTGGTAATTACTAACATTTAACCAACAGTTAGTTAAACTAGAGCTTTAAGAACTATGGCCGCTTCATTCAGGTTTTGCGTACCGATTTTGACTTGGCGGATACCGCTTGCAGTTTCGGCTGCTGCTGTATTGAGAACTCTCATAGCTTCTACTACTTGCTGAATCGCGATCGCTTGTTGTTGAGCATTGAGCGAGATAGTTTGAACGTTGACAGCAAACTCATCAATTGCTGCCTTGACACCACTAAAAGTCTCTGCTGTATCTTGGGATATTTTAGCTCCCTCTTCAAGTGTTTTCGTGCTATCCCTCGTTACTATTTCTGTTGAATGAATTGCTTTCTGGATATCTTCAACCAGATCGTTAATCTTAGTAGCCGATTTCTGACTTCGATCTGCTAGCTTGCGAATCTCGGCAGCAATAACCGCAAATCCATTACCATGAGTCCCGGCGCGTACAGCCTCGATCGCAGCATTGAGTGCCAGCATATTTGTTTGGTTAGCTAAATCGCTAACTAAACTTGAAATACTGCCAATTCGATCGGTTTGTTCGCTCAGTTGGAAAATCTGCGCTTGCATCACTACCATTTTTTGTTTAAGAGCAACCATTTCTGAGAGCGATCGCGCTACTGTCTGAGTTCCTCCGGAAGCTAAATCTAAGACCTGTTTAGCACCCTCTGCGGCTGCTTCAGCCTGCTGGGCCGCAACTTTTGAGGAAGCCGTTAATTGAGTCATCGTGCTAGTAGTTTGATTCACAGCAGAGGCTTGCTGTGCGGCAATTCGATCCTGTTCTTCGGCAGCAACAGCCATCTCTGTTGAAGTTGCCACAAGGGCATTGAGAGTATGTTTAAATGCAGTCAGAATAGAACGGCTGAAGATAAAGCCAATAGGAGAAGCAATCAATAGTGAAATAACCAATAATATTTTAAAAACAAGCTGGATTTCTGCATAAACTAAATTAGCTTTTTCTCGCTCTTCTTTAGCTACCCGGATCTGCAAATTTATCAACTCTTGAAGCTGGGTAGTTAAAGGGTCAGTATAGTTATATAAAGACCTCTCTAAGGCATCTAATTGAGATGTATTTTGACTTTTTAACACTGGCTCGATCTGAGCTATTTTGCTATTGACTTGAATGAATAAATCCTCGGTCTCAGCAATAATAGCTTCCTCTGCCAAAGTTAAATTAGTATTGTGATAAGCATTCCAACTATCCTGAATGATTATCTGAGCTTTATTAATAGCTTGGAGTGCATCATCACTGGTAATTAAACCCACCTCAGCTTTATTAAAGCTATCGATAATCACGATGGCATAACTGTCTGAAACTTGCTTGATCTGTTGCAAAGGCACAACCCGGTCATCATAGATGGTGGCGATTTGCCGATCTATCCGTTCAAAGGAAGAAATAGAATAAATAGCGATCGCCATCAAAATCATTGCTGGGATTATAAAAAAGCCTAAATAGAGCTTTGTGCTTAATTTCATTATATCAATTAGTAATGCGCTCCAGTTTTAACAAGGAATGGGGTAATTAAAAATGCCAAATGGTAGATATCGCAAGTATCTAGACTACGGCTTTAAGGTCTAGTGCGGCTTCATTTAATTTCTGTGTACCCACTTTAGTTTGACCGATCCCGCTAGCTGTTTGGGCCGCTGCTTGATTAAGAGAATTCATCGCATCAACCACCTGTTCGATGGCAATTACTTGCTGTTTAGCATTCATAGAAATTTGTTGAGAGCTCAAAACCACATTGTTAATTGCATTTGCGACACCTACAAAAGCTTGGGCTGTTTCCTCCGCAATATTTACTCCTGCTTCAACTGTTTTAGTTCCCTGCTCTGTCACCATTACTGTAGAATTAATCGCCATTTGAATATCACCAACCAGAAGATTAATTTTATCCGCTGATTTTTTACTCTGATCGGCTAGTTTGCGAATTTCTGCTGCAACAACTGCAAACCCTTTGCCATGTTCCCCTGCTCGCACTGCTTCAACTGCTGCATTTAGTGCCAGCATATTAGTCTGATTTGCCAGATCGCTTACCAAAGTTGAGATATTACCAATTTGATCGGTTTGTTCTCTCAATTGCATAATCTGTCCTTGCATAGCCGACACTTTAATTTTTAGTGTTGCCATCGCTTCTAAGGTTTTGCCTACAGCTTTTGTTCCGCCTCCAGCCAGGTTTAAAGCTTCCTTTGCTTCATTGGCAGCACTTTCTATCTGCTGTGCAGTTGCTCTTGAAGATGCACCCAATTCATCCATTGTCGTGGTAGTTTGATTAACTGAAGCTGCTTGCTGAGTTGCCATACGTTCCTGTTCCTCCACTGTTGCTGCAATCTCAGTTGAAGAAGTCGCGATCGCATTGATTGCCCGATCAATTGTTTTGACAATACCTGAAGAAATTAACCAAGCAATAAGTACACCAAACAGTACCAAAAAAGCTGAACCTCCTATCAACAAGACGATTAAAAAGTTTAAAGAAGCTTTTGCTTCTGTCATTTCTGCTTTTAGAATAGATTGTTCAGATTCTGTGAATACAATGCTCAATGCCTCAAATTGATTAATAAATTGAGTCCCTTTTCCTTGGTTAAATAAAGTTAAAGCTTCAGTTCTTTTATTCTGCTTTAATAAAGCGATGATTTCATTACTAAAAACTGCATATTCATTAACAAATTCAACCATTTTGTCTAATCGGGTTCTCTGTTCCGGGTTTTTGATTAGTGGCTTTATGCTATTAGCCGCACTACGAGATAAGTCCAATCCTGTTTGATATTGAGTTATAAAATTATTATCTCTGTTGATTATATAGCCGCGAAAGCTCCGCACTGCTTGATCTGAACCTCTATACATATTGTTAGTATTTATAATAATATTCTGCACCCTCTCAACTTCTTTAAAAGCATAAAATACTTGATTTGCTGTTATGTAAGCTAATACAGACAATGCCAGGTAGATAAATCCCGGAATTGCATACCCAAGTAACATTCGATTTCTCATTCTTAATTGATTAAACATCCGCCGTTTTTCCTTGAGTTAAGTAATTTAATCTGTGAGGTGGACTATCATTATACTTCCGCATCGTTGTTTCTACCCTGTAAACATTATCTAGATCGTTAAACCCTTCTGCTTTCTCCCGATCGCGACTAAAACTCCCAAAAAGGCTTGACTTCTCCCTGACGTATCGTATTAGTAGCAGAGTGAGTATTACCTCTGAGTTCGTGATAATACTTGTCTTCCAAAAAGTTAACCGTAATCCCGGAAGGTGCTACTAATTGGCGAAATTTCTCCTGAGTGTAATCTTGGCCGTCAATCATTGGGCCGCGAGGGTTAGAAACTAACAATTGACCGTTTACTGCTACAGAGTTAACCATATTGGGCCACCAAGCATAACCGCTGTAACCGAACATCGCTGGAACTTGGATAATGCGATCGTCGGTGAGTTGAAACTCTTTTTTCAATTTTGACAACAGTGGGTTGATTTTTTCCTGTTGCAAATAGAGATTATGCTGAATTAGCGATTTATTATTCAAAGCAGCACGAACAGTTGTTTGAGTGCTTAAATCGCGATTAACTATTGCATCATTGTAGCCTTTTTTAGCGAGTTCTTCCAACAATTTTACTCCCGCTTCAGGACTGACAACCATTAATAATGGTTGACCCGAATTATTGGGAATAAAACTGATGATTTCATCAGCATTGCGAATTAAAAGCCAAGAAGTATCAATATCAACTGGTGGCCCTTGAACTTGCTGAGCTTTAATAAAATCAACTACCTCTGGATTGAGTGTTGCTGTGCCAGAATTGCCATAATAAACTCGACCCATTGGATATCCAGCCAGGGGCGGTGTTACTTCTAAATTACCATACCCATCTGCCCACTGGTTGAGAGGATCTAGCCCTCGCGATTGACCGATTTCAAAAGTTCCGAAGTCGCGACCTAAGAGTGATTTACTCTGATTGTCACCTCCACGTTTTAGGGCGGAATTGAAGGTGCGAATCCCCGATTTGTCGGGAATTTGAACATAGCCAATTTCTTTAGTTTCTTGCAGCCAAATACTGTCACCCGGAATGATTTTTGTTTTCGTATCTGTGGGTTCTATGGCTTGCTTAATTTGAGCTACAAAGTCCGAATTTTGCACGCCGCGATCGCTGACATGAATTTCCTTAACTGGTGCTGTATTGGGCGACACGATCCAGGGCGATACTCCCATTTGAATTGTGTCCGCAGCCATTTCTTTACCATTTTTAACGGCGGTGGCTTTCAGGGCAATTACGCCACTCCAGTTGCGATCTCGAAACTGTTTAGCTTCTACACCCAAGACCATCTCGCGGTCAAAAACTAGGGGCTCTTTGCCGGAAATATCTACAATTCTCCAGCCGTCATTGGTCTTTTGAAAAATATTAACGTGGCGGAGGGCGGCGGTGTCAGCGGTGAGAAATATTTGAGAACCCACAAATTCTTCTGATAGTTTCAAGGTAATGGGAGCTAAATCTTGTACATCGCGCTCTCCATTTACTTTTCGATCTTGCCAATCGGGAATTCCTTTGCGATCGTCATCATCATGATTAAATAGTATCAGGGCCCCGCTAGAAAAAGACCATTTTTCACGTTTCTGTTCGTCTCGCTGGTCAATTATACCATCTCTGTTTGTATCCCCCAAAAAGGAAAAACCTAGAGGGGGTGTGACGCTAGTTGAGGGGATAGATAGTGGGGTAACAGTGGCGGATTTGCTAACATTTGCTTTTGCCAGTTTTTCTAACCGATCTCTATTTTTAGCTTCCTCAATCGATCGCGCTAATTGCCATTCATAAGTGGCGATCGCAACGTATCCCTGATATTCGATAGTTTTTTCAATTGCTTTATCCGCGAGGAAAGATTCTTGAGGAATTTGGCGCAAAATTTCGATTGCTGCTTGCCACAAATGTTGCGATCGCTCCCAGGTAGCAGCGTTAGGGCTCGGTATGCGTCCAATTTCCACAGCTTGCCTTGCAAGTTTAGCAGCTTGCTGCCAAGTATTATTTGCTTCTTCTTCAATCAGAATGCTAGCTTCAACCGCTTGGAGGTTTCGGCGCGAATTTTCAGACTGTTGGCGCTGGATTTCCTCTCTCCAGGGTTCTGGAAACAGAGTACGATCGCTATTTTGGGTGAGTTTATTTAGGTCAGCTTTGAGCCGATCGCGAATTTTGTAAAGTTCCGGTAGCGATCGCACACTCGGAGTCGTCTCTTGAAGCTGGTAGGTTTGGATCGTGGAGTCGATCGAAGATTGAGCGAGTGTGTGGGGGACAGCAACCCAGACGATACCAACCACGACACCGAAGGCATTGACGAGGGCGATCGCAACGTACCGAATCCAGCGCATTAGTTTATCCTCAGCTACTAAGCTAAATCTTAGCAGGATTACGCACTCATAGCCGTTTTCAGTTAGTTAACAGTTAACTGTTAACAGTTAACTGTTAACTATTAACAAATTTCATGCTTAAATCTAGCCAAGTTGAACGAGTAATAGGAGCACTGGTTGAAATGTAGTCTACTCCAGTTTCAGCTACACTTCTAATTGTTTCTAAGGTAATATTACCAGAGGCTTCAATTTTGATGCGGTTGCTATGCTGACGAACGAGTTCCACTGCTTGACGCATTAAGTCAACAGACATATTATCTAACATAATTATATCTGCTTCATGTTTTAAAGCTGTTTCTACTTCTGCCAGGGTTTCTGTTTCTACTTCTACTGTTAAAGGATAGGGAATAGTTGCTCGAATGCGATCGATCGCTTCTCCAATTCCCCCCGCAGCAGCAATGTGATTGTCTTTAATCATTACTCCATCGTCTAATCCCATCCGGTGATTTCGAGCCCCACCGAGTTGAGTAGCATACTTTTCTAATATTCTCAACCCCGGTGTTGTTTTGCGAGTATCTACCAGTTGTACAGGTAAATCTGCAATGCGATCTACATATTTTCGAGTAAAAGTAGCAATGCCACTGAGACGCATAGCTAAGTTCAATGCTACTCTTTCTCCTGTTAACAAGGCATCAAAATTGCCCGCAATTTCTGCAATAATTTTTCCTTTTTCACACCACTCTCCTTCTGAAACTTGGGGGATAAATTTGACGCTATTATCTAAAAGGTGAAATACTCTGGCGGCGATCGGTAATCCCGCAATGATTCCTGACTCTTTAACTATCCATTTAGCTGTGCTCTGGATGCTTTGGGGGGGAAATAAAGCGGATGTGGTGCGATCGCCTCTACCAATATCCTCTACCAGCCAACTTTGTAACAGCGAATCCAATACAATCCAAGGAGGAAGCGGAGAAAAAGGTTTAATCATTATTGAAGGAAGAAGGAAGAAGAAGGAAGAAGGAAGTTAACAGTTAACAGTTAACAGTTAACAACTAACAACTAACAACTAACCAAAACACTAAAGCTCTTTTCCTTCATTGCTGGAAAAGAGCCTTAGTTTTATATTATCCTGGCACCGAGCTATTTTTCCAGGCAGTTACCCACCAAGTATCTTCGCCGCAGCAGCGTTTAACATCCGAGTTCGGGATGGGATCGGTGTGGTTCCACCGCGCCATTGGCACCAGGAAAGCTTTTTAAACTTTCAATGCTTTTGGGGCTTGAGCTAGATGCGTTACTTACTTCTTTCTGTTTCAGTAGCTTTACATCTTTTTACGCTTCACCTTTAATAAACTACCAAGTTTTCCCCGCTCTGTCAACCCCTTTTTGAAAGGTTTTTTAAAATTGGCTGAAGTTCTCTCCAGTAATAGGTTTTGCTTTTTTAGCTTAGCTGGCCTAGTAAGGAGCGATCGCTGCTGCGGTTCTACAGGCGATTTAACCCGATCTTGCCTTAGCTAACCTACTCAGGAGGGAGCGATCGCGATCGCATCACCAAAGTCCAGCATTACTTATCAAGAGCTTTTCCCGACTTGGCCCCAGATTTATTCCTACCTACCGACAAGTAAAATGCAAAGCCTTGTTTAGCAGTCGTGGAATCGAGTCCAGTCTGTACAAAACTGCTGACAGGACTCTGAGTAATGCTAGCATCGACAGCATTCCCATTCTCCTGTGTCTCACCTATCTCTTTAATACCATTCCAATTCATGTAAGTATTTTGGAGACAGCGGAAGATTTCTTGATAAATTTGGCTTCTAACGCGATCGCCCCTTTTCCCATCTTCCAGTTTAATATCATCCACAAAAAAGCTAATATTTAATTCAAGATACACCGAAGACTCCTCGTGATTCATTCCGATCATCCTGATTTGCGGTTCTTGCCATTTTTTTCTCGGCACTTTCAACTTCTCTTTCAGCCATTTAATTATCTCTATCACATAATCATCCAAACGAGTTTCGTCAGCTTGAGGATTAGAAATTTTTTGAGATAATCGTTGCGCCCTCCGCTTGAGCAAATTAATCTTTCGTTCCCATTCATCTGAAATGAAGAATTGATCCTCATCCAGCAAATTAGGATCTCTGAGCCAAATTCGATACCACTCTCTAATTAGCTCAATCAGTCCCTCTTCATTATATTCTTCAAAATTAACAACAGCACTGCGACCTTCCGTTTCCTCGCTCATTTGAAAACCTATGAGTTCTAAAATTGCTTGGTATTCCTGTTGAACATTTTCTCTTTCATCTTGAGTTAAACCTCCTTTTTCTGCAAATTGCACAGTCACAACTAAAGATTCAAGAGCTTGTTCAATTTCCTCTAATTTTAAATTTACTTCTTGTTCAGCCAGTAACCGCAATTTGCCAATTTCTTGTTGTTCCCATAGATTCACATCACTTTCTTCAGCGTTATAGTAATTATTAATTACCTCCAATTTAGCATCTATGTCCCCTAACGTATCTGGATGAGCTAACACAATTGCTTGCATCAGCTTCTTCGATTCCTCAAAATTACCCTCAGAGGGTATTTCTATTTCGAGAGAGTGATAGTATAAAGAAGTAGGACGGCTTAAATTAGTTAGTTTTTGACCCTGCAAAACACTATTGGGAATATAAACATCACAATGGTTACTAAATATATAAAGCTGAGTTACCCTAATACCAATCCGGCGCAGCATTCCAATTGAGCCATCTTCAAGGAGCAAAATATCACCAAATCTAAAAGGAGTATCTATGAGTAAAACAACCCCACTAAAAAAATTAGATAAAATATCCTGAAGTGCAAAACCGAGAACAAAAGTAGCGCCACCCAAGGCTACCCAAATTCCACTTAAATCAACCCCAAAGGAGCTAAGCAAAAGCACACTGCCAACCAGGTAAATAATCACAGGGACAACGGCTGAGAGGATGGGAAGCAAGACATCATCCCACATCGCTTCAGTTTTTTTAGTGTATTCTTTTAGGTAATAGATAAAAACTTCAATAAATAATTGCACTAACCAATAACTAATAGTGGCAATTGAAATCGGTGTTAGGAGATGTTCTAGTGCAGCAAGAAGATCGGCAGACACGAATGTTCCAACAGTAAACTTTAGACTATAAATAGCGCAGACGATCAGGATGGGATAAGAGGAAACACTTAAGGTAACTAGAGCAATATCCTGCTCAAGCTTACGAAAAATTGGGCGCAGAATATAAAACAAGAATACATATAATACTCCTGTTACCAGAGCATTAATTAGCAAAATAAACAGGAACTTGACCGCTATATTCAGCGTTTCAAATTGATGGAATAGATTTTCTAACATAGAAGTTACTACCTCAAATAAATTACTTTAATTTTTGAACCGGGAACTCAACAATAATTAATATTATTAGCTGGAGCGACTAATAGCCTAAATTCTTCAAATTTGAAATTGATAAATCTATAAAAACTCTCAGAAAAATGGCGAGCGCTCCTAACTATTTTACCTTATTACACTACCAGTTTTAAACCTGGAAGCAATCGCTCTAAGTTTTTCAGTGATTTAGCTTGCCAAGGCATTGTCTTTGAACCTAAAACTATCAATTGAGTTTTCTTTTTCCGCATACCCAGTACAAATTTTGACAGCATACTGATCCCTGAACTATTGAGGAATCCTAATTCTTTTACATTTAATGTTAAGGTTGAGGATGCTAAACTAGCCGCTTCATCAAGCAACTTAACAATTGGAGCATAATCCTTGGGGCCTCCTAGACTGATTTCCCCTTTAAAATAAACTGTTGACGATGCTGGATCGTATTCAACTTTATAGTCCTCACCCTTGACTTCTTGATTGCTCATAAGTTGTCTATTTTTTTCTTCAGCGGTCTAAATTTATTAGTTAATATTATACAACAATTTGAGCCATTGTAGTAACTAGGATAACTTGTGGATCGGTAGATTTTGGCTCGAATTTCCAGCCTAATTTGGCTGAATAATCATTGATGATGGTCAGCAAGCCTAAGCCAGAAGCTTCATCTTGTTCGGATTCGGCTGCTTTTTCAACCTGCCGAATATATAACTCATTAGGATCTGCCGATAGTAATTCTTCAATAAAAGCTTGAAATTGCTCAACTTTTTCATAAGTAATACTGTTTTTAGTAAAAATGATCGGAGTGACTATCTCTATTTCTTTCACAAAATGAATACCAAACTGAACTCGCTCGTGCCTGCTAAATTCGTTAAACTTCATCGCATTTTCTAATAGTTCATTCCCAATATAACTCACAGCAGTTTGTATGGCTTTGATGCGTTCTTCTCCCTGAGCCTCATTTTCATCAATTGGCAAAAGATTCGCGAAATAATTAGCTACAAAATGAGCAGATAAACGATGATTGCGCCATATTTGTTCGCTGAGCAGAGAACTTTGAGTAAAGATCAGTTCCAAAGAATCATGCTGGGGTAAGTTATCAATAAAGCATCCAAAAAATTGGTTCATTTCTACTACCTAATTAAGTAAGATAAAACAGATTTAAGCTTAAACTTTGACAACAAAATGTTCGCCTTCTATCTGGGAATATCATTTCCCAAAAAAGTTGAATTTCTTCTTTGCCTTCACCGTTTCCGTCACTTCCTCTATAGGTTCCTCTTCCTCCAATGCTTCCATCTCCTCATATTGTTCTTGTTGTTTGATCACCACTAAAGTAATGTCATCAAAAACCTTTTGTAAACCAATAAATTCTTTAAGATCGTCAATTATTGCTTGCTTAATTTCTTCGGCAGAGCCATCCCAACTTTTACTAATAACTTCACATAGTTTTTCAAGCCCATATTGTTTTTTCTGGATGTTATATGCTTCCGGGATTCCATCCGTATAAAGCACGATTCCATCGCCCTCTTTTAATTCAATCGTAGTATGATTGATAAACTCAATAATTTCCTCATCTAATCCAATAGGAAAACCTAAATTCATCGTATTAATGCGTTCAACATGACCGCCTTTTCGCACTACAAGAGTTTCCTCATGCTGACCGCTGATGCTGACTCTACCTTTTGTATAAGTAAGAATGACTAATGTTAAATTCTTTTCAGAATTCATCCGAGTCACATTTTTATAAATAGTGCGGTTGAGTGCATCTAAAAATTTAACTGGATCGAGTTCTCGAATTTCTTTAAGAGTGCGGACTGCTGTTTGCGTCATTACCATCAAAATACCACTTTCGAGTCCGTGTCCCGTGACATCACCGATCCCAATAGTAACAACACCGTCTACATAAAGAACGTCATAGTAGTCGCCACCTACTTCATCAGCAGGTTCCATAAACCCTGCAATTTCTAAACCTTCAATCGCGTCTAGTTCGTCCGATGTAGGTAGAATCATCTGTTGCATTTGACGCAACATATCTAGCTCTTTAGCCATCCGAAAGTTTTCCGCTTGGAGGATAGCTTCAGCTTCGTTGCGCTTGAGAAGATTTACATAAGCTTTAGAATGATATCGAATACGGGCGATCAGTTCCGCTTTATCGGGGAGTTTAACTACATAATCATTAGCACCTAATGCAAAAGCTTTAGCTTTGATTAGCGGTTCTTCTTTACTAGAAAGAACAATTAAGGGAACATATCTCGTGGGAGCATTTTTTGCTCGCAAAAAGCGCACTAAAACCAGTCCCTCCATTTCTGGCATAACTAAGTCTTGTAAAATGACAGTAGGCTGACACGCTCTAGCCACTTTTAGGGCTTGAGTAGGGTCGTTACAGTAATGAAATGTGATATCTTTTTCGGGAAGTAACATTCGACGAACCGCTTCGCCGATCATTGGCTGGTCGTCGATGAGCAAGACGGTAATCGGATCTTCTATCATTTCTGCTATCATTGAATTCACTTCCTTTTGAGATATTGACCAGAATATAAAAAGTAAGAAGAAGTAACTAACGGTTCATTGCTAATTGCTTAATTAAAGTAGAAGCGATAGCATCTAGGGGTAAAATTTCCACCACAGCGCCTAATTCTACTGCGGCTTTCGGCATTCCATAAACCACACAACTTGCCTGATTTTGGGCGATGGTATGCCATCCTTTTGCCCGTAATAAATTTAGCCCTTCCGCTCCATCTCGGCCCATTCCTGTTAGTAGCACAGCAGTTCCTTGCCGATGCCAGTAATGAGCAACACTTTTAAAAAATACATCAACTGAAGGGCGATAGGGATAATCAATTGGGTTTTTCGTATAACTTAAGTTGAAATTTGGTTGTAATGAAAGGTGATCGTTTGTCCCGGCAATTAATACCTTTCCTACTTCTAAACGACTACCTTCGGATGCTAACTCCACACTCAGAGGGGTTTGTTCATTCAGCCATTCTACCAAACTAGGAGTAAATTGTGCATCTACGTGCTGGATGATAGCTACTGCTGCACCAAAGTTTGCTGGTAAATGAGAAAGGATCTTTGCGAGAGCATTTGGCCCTCCAGTAGAAGAACCGATCGCAACTAAGGGAGGAATTCGGGATGCTAGAGGTGAAAATATAGATTTAGGACTTTGGATAGGGATTCTAGATTTATAAGCTGGTGCTGATTTACCAATTAGTTTACCAATAGTCACTATTTTAGCAAGCAAAGCTTGAGCTGATTCTGGATTACCGCCAGCTCCTAAAACTGGTGTACTAACGGCATCTAATGCTCCATATCCCATTGCTTCAAATACTTTAGAAGCATTTTTTTCAACGCTAGCTGTTACTACTACAATCGCGCAAGGAGAATTCTTCATAATCTGGCGAGTTGCCTCTACTCCATCCACGATCGGCACGAGCAAATCCATCAGAATTATGTCAGGAGTATCCTGGGCACATTTGCTAACTGCTTCAGCACCATCACGAGCTATCCAAGCCACTTGATATTCTTTGACAGTCATCAAGACGCGCCGTAGCGTTTCTACTGCCATCACCATGTTGTTTACAATTGCAATTCTCATATTATTGGTTAGTTGTTAGTTGTTAGTTGTTAGTTGTTAGTTGTTAGGGTTAGTTGTTAGAATTATCAGACTTACGCTCATCGTACTGCTGCCTCTTCGCAGTGTTATAAATGGTTTTACATAATTGCTAGATTAGTAGTATTAATACCCAACAATCAACAATTAAACACTAACCACCAAGCACTAACTAATGACCAATTAAATCGTAAACGGCGTTTACCAATGTATCGTCCTGAAAACTAGCTTTCGTTAAGTAATAATCTGCTCCAGCTTCTAAGCCACGTATACGGTCTTCTTCACGGTCTTTATAGGAGACAATAATCACTGGAATTGAACTGAATTTAGGATTATTTTTAATCTTGGTGGTAAATTCGATTCCATTCATGCGCGGCATATCAACATCACTAATTACCAAATCGTAGTGATTTGTAGAAACCGCGTGCCAACCTTCCATTCCATCGACCGCAACATCAACATTGTAACCTTTGTTTTGTAACAATTTTCGTTGCATTTCTCGCACCGTAATTGAATCATCCACGACCAGAATACTCTTGGGGCCCTCTACAACAAATTTATCAGAACTGTTAATAACACGGTTCAATTGACTGTTGTTAAGCAAATTATCAACTGAACGCATCAAGTCAGAAGCATCAACAATTAGGATAGGAGAACCGTCTCCCATTAGAGCCGCAGCACTAATATCCTGAACTTTACCGAGCTGGGGATCTAATGGTCTTACCACTAAATCGTGTTCGCCCAAAAATCGATCTACCACCAGTCCGTAATAATCTGATTGTTCGCTGATCACAACCACAGACAAAGTATTAGAAGGAGGCGGAGGTTGCTTCAATTCTAAAACTTGATAAGCAGCTACTAAGCCGATATTCTTATTGTCCATAGTGAAATATTGCCGATTTTCCACTGAGGAAATTTCTTCTTTATTCACATTGACAATTTGCTCAATCCGCGCTAAAGGAAAGGCATATGGTTCGCCGGATATTTCTACTAACAGGGTGCGAACAACTGAGAGAGTCAAAGGCAATTGGAAGTGAAAAGTCGTACCTTTTCCCAAAGTAGAACTTGCTCTGACCGTTCCTCCAACTTCGTGCGCCATGCTTTTAGCAATATCTAAACCCACACCGCGACCAGAAATTTCTGTGACTTGTTTGGCGGTAGAAAATCCTGGTAAAAATAGAAATTCCATCAGTTCACTTTCACTGAGCTGAGCTACTATTTCGGGTGTTGCTAGGTTCTTATTAAGAATTTTTTGGCGCAGCCAATCAAAGTTAATTCCTCTCCCATTGTCAGTGATGGTAATTGATAGCATTCCTCCTCGATGGACTGCTTCTAACCGCACAGTTCCTTCTGCTGGTTTACCTGCGGCTATGCGCTCTTCAGGAAGCTCAAGACCGTGATCTATAGAATTCCTTAAAATGTGGGTGAGGGGCGCTTCTAGTTTTTTGATAATATCACGATCTACTGGTGTAGATTTGCCAATAATTTCAAATTTTACTTGCTTATTGAGCTTCCGAGCTAAATCTCGGATCATGCGGGGAAATCCCTGCACACCATCGGCAAAAGGGCGCATATTAGATTGGATTACCTCCTGATAGAGGCGATCGGAAAGATTGCTAGTGCGACGGGCATATAATTCTAATTCTATCAGGCGATCGTTCAAAATCTGACGGCATTCTCGCTCTTTTGTTCGAGCGGCTTCTAAATAGCTCTCTGTATCTTGATGGTGATTAACTGTTAAATTTTGTTGAAAAACCTCTAAAATTTTTGACAATTCTAGTTGCCGTTTCTTGAGAATAGTTAGGGAATCTGCAAAAGGCTGAAGCCAATTTGCTTCGATTAGAGATTCGCCAGCTAAACCCATGATCCGATTTAAGTTTTCGGCACTTACCCGTACAACGCGATCGCTAGCACTACTATCTGCTGCGGGCAATTTTGCTTGATCTATATAGCCAGATATTGGATTAATAATGGAGTTAGTTTCATCGAACTTATTTTCAGTCTTTGGTTGTGTTTGGATAGTACCGGGAGTGGCAACAACGATTTCTTGTTTTTGTATGCCAATTGTTTGTCCCTGATTTTTCTGCTGTGAAGGTAAGCTTTGAGTCCTTTGAACTGGTGAGTTTCCGGGTGTCAAAAGAGCATAAATTTCCTCTCTGGTAGTTTCAATATCCTGCTGATATTCCTTAACCCAAATTTGCCCTTGCTGACTGATATTTGTCAGCAGATCGACTCCATGCAGTAACACATCAACTCCCTCTGCTTCCAGAGTAATCTTTTGGTTTTGTGCTGCTACAAAACAGTCCTCCATAACATGAGCTAAATTAACAGCAGCATCCAGGGCAACAATACGTGCAGCTCCTTTAACAGAATGGGCTGCCCGCATCAAAGACTCTAAAACTTTAGGAGAGCCTGGTTGACTTTCCAGGGCTAGCAGTCCCTCGCTTAAAACAGCGGCTTGGGCCTCTACTTCCAGCTTAAATAACTCCACCATTGAAGTGTCACCGATGGTTGAGATCTCATCTAGCTCTAGAGCATCTTGACTATATTTAGTAACTGTTACTTGTTCATCTCCGATCTCTTCTGGATTAGAAATGGGGGAAGATTTTATAGCAGCAGGTATATTAGGGGAAACTGTTATCTGTTGGCTCTTACTATCATCTTCTAAACCTACTTCTAAACTTGGGATTTCTGATTTTGTAGGCAAACTTTTAAATTCTACTTTTGGCTGAGAAACTGATTGCACGCTTGATGTAAGTAGAGTGTCAATACTATTTGTAAGTGTATCGATATTTTCTTGATTTTCTAAAATCCAACTCTCTAAAGTTTCTTCCTTGAGGTGGCTAATATTGAAAAGTAAATCAACTCCTTCTAGTAGTACGTCAATTTCAGTATTACCTAGTATAAAGCTTTGCTTTTGGACGCGATCGAGGCAATTTTCTATAATTTGAGCCAGGTTAATAGCAGCATCAATTTCAACAAGCCTAGCGGTTCCTTGGATCGCATTAACAACACGCATCAATGGCTCCAGCTTTTGACCAGACTGCGGTTCAGTTTTCAGAGAGATGAAACCCTGATTTAATATGGCTATTTGGGCTTCCACTTCTTGCTGGAATACATCTAGCATTGTACTCTCGCTCATAATATTCTCCTATTTAAGGTATAAAATAATAAATCAGCATCGAGGTAATTCACCTTATGCCCCTGCCACAGAATTACCCCTTTTGTATAAGCTTCTGATGCTTTTGAAATCACTACGGGTGTATTTTGTAATTCTCCGAGCTGGAAGCGATGAATACCGCAAACTTCGTCAACGATAAAAACCCAGCGATTATCTTTTTTTGCCACAACTATCATCCTTTTAGCAGCAACAGAAGTGGGACGTTCTGAAGAGTTAACGTTAGCTTGCAGGTCAAGAAGATGCTGGAGGGAAACACACATTAGAATTTCACCTCTAATGTTGACCAAACCCATAAAAAGTTCGCTGTTGCGGTGAGGTAAGGTATGAATAACACAGGGATCTGTTACTTCCTGAAGCAACCTTACTGGCAGAGCTAACCATTCACCACCTAGTAGACAGATCGCAACTGATATAGTTTCTCCTGAAGGAACTATAGTCCCGCCAAGTGGTGTTTGATAATGATCTGGATGACTTTTTGCTAGTACCTCTGTCCACTCATTTACATACTCTGGTGGTGCTTCCCTTTCTAATAAACTGCGTCCAGCCGCAGAATAAACGGGGCAGTTCCGACAGTGTATTACTGCTTTGAGTTGCTCGCAGGAACGATCGCCCTCAACTCCTATTTTGTTCCAGCAATCATTACTCATTACTTTCATTTCTACCTAATTTACTGTAGAATCATTATCTCTAACCAACATTAAAACCAGAGACTCGCTGACGTAAGCCGTGTGCCGTTTCATTCAAGTCTGCGATCGCATTGTTAATCTCACGTAGAGATTGAGTAGTTTGCGAAGAAGCTTCGCTTAGCTGCACCATTCCTTCACTGATTTGATTTGCCCCTTCTGACTGTCCTTCCATGCTGGTACTGACCTGTTGAAAGCGAGGAGTTAAGGTTTGTACTTGCCCAATAATCGACTCTAAATTTGTGCCAATATTACGGACATCTTCCACACCTCGCTCTACATCTTTAGTAAACTTATCCATTTCCATTACCCCTGTTGAAACTGAGCTTTGCATCTCTTTTACCGTGTTCTCAATATCTAATGTCGCCACTGCTGTCTGATCGGCTAAGCGGCGAATTTCACGCGCCACCACAGCAAACCCCGTTCCGTACTCCCCAGCTTTTTCCGCTTCAATTGCCGCATTAAGCGAGAGTAAATTAGTTTGATCCGCTACTTTTGTAATAGTAGTAACAATGCTGTTAATATTATTAGCTTTATCACTAATTGTCCCCAGTTTTGAGGAAATCGTATTAGTTGCCTCTGCTAATATCCGCATAGTTTTTTCCATCTGTATTAATTCTTTTTGACTATTCACCGTCCCCTGAGCCGTAGCTTGCGATGTATATTCAACTTCATCCATAGTCTTCACCAGTTGTGAAGATGTTGCAGCAATCTCCTTGATTGTGGCAGCTATCTCATTAGTGGAGGCCGCCTGTTCCGTCATGGTTGCTTCAAGTTCCTTCCCAGAAGCTGCGATTTGGGTGCTAGAGCTAGTAATTTTAATCCCTGCTTGCTGTATCTGTTGAATTAATGCACTCAAGTTTTTCGCTAGGTTAAAGATCATATATGCCACCACTAGGGCTATGGCTGTAATGGCTATAGATGATAAACTTATTAACTTAATCGCTCTTTCTGTTTCCTCACTCATCGATTTCAAAGATTCTTGCTCGATTTGGGTAAATTCTTCATTTATTTTGTCGAATTCTCCTAAATTGTTTTTCGATTCTGCCAGATATGTAGTTACCGCCTCTTGTAGCTTACCTTCATCTCTCAAACGGAAAGTTCTTTTCGATAGTTCTTCAAATTGATTTTCTAGCTCTATCATCTTAGTGAATTTTTCTTTTTGTTGGGCATTGGAATTGTCTGAAATTAGTATTTCTACCTCTTTCCTAGCTTCCAAATACAGATTTTTCTGGTTCTCAAAAGATTGTAAAGCACCCTCAGCATTTCCCACAAGTAGATAGCCGCGAACTTGTCTAGCCATCATGGAAGCTCTCAACATCATTTCCTTTGTCCCTAGAAGGGTATTCCGCCCTATTCTTGTGTGCTTATAAAGTTCAAGTGAGCGAGAAGCATTTACATATACTAGCCCACTCAACAATATGAATAATATTGCGGGAATCGAATAAGTAAAGATGAGGCGTGTTCGGAAGTTCATTTTGTCAAACATGATAATTTGCCTGGGAAGTTTAATGCTATCAAACTCTACATTTGTATTGATTTTTTAAAGTCAACTACTTGCAACTTTAAAACGAGAGACTTCTTGACGCAAGCCTTGTGCCGCCTCATTTAATTGGCTAATAGCACCGTTAATCTCACGCAAGGATTGAGCTGTTTGCGATGAAGCTTCACTGAGCTGCACCATTGCCTCGCTAATTTGCTGCGCCCCCTGTGACTGCCCTTCCATGCTGCCTGTCACCTGTTGAAAGCGAGGAGTTAGGTTTTGCACTTGGTCAATAATTGTATCTAATTTTGTGCCAATATTACGAACATCTTCCACTCCTAGCTCTACTTCTTTGGTAAACTTATCCATTTCCATTACCCCTGTAGAAACAGCACTTTGCATTTCTTTGACCATATTCTCGATATCTAATGTCGCCACTGCCGTTTGGTCAGCTAAACGGCGAATTTCACGCGCCACCACCGCAAACCCAGTTCCGTATTCCCCAGCTTTTTCCGCTTCAATGGCCGCATTTAATGAGAGTAAATTTGTTTGATCCGCTACTTTTGTAATCGTAGTAACGATGCTATTAATGTTATTGGCTTTATCGCTAATTACTCCAAGTTTGTTAGAAATGCTCCCTGTAGCATCTGCCAACTTCCGCATCGTTTTTTCCATCTGCATCAAATCTTTTTGACTCTCACCAGCCGACTGTGCAGTTATATTAGATGTATGTTCAACTTCATCCATTGTTTTTACCAATTGTCCAGAAGTGGTAGCAATTGCTCTGGCTGTAGCGGCTACCTGATTGGTGGAAGCAACTTGTTCGGTGATTGTTGCTTCTAGTTGCTTGCCTGAAGCTGCAATTTGGGTGGCAGAAGAGGTAATTTGAATTCCGGATTGTTGAACTTGGCGGATTAATGAATTCAGGTTTTCAGTCATTTTAACGAAAGCAAGCTGTAATTTTCCAATTTCATCCTTAGTATTATCAAAAACTTCCACTTTCGTGCTCAGATCCCCAGTAGCCACCTTTTCTGCCTGTCCTTGTACCTGAGCAACTCTGCTAATTATTCCCTCTACAATTTGTGAAATTAGAAATCCCACCGTCAAAGCTATAGCTAAAGCTATTATGGGAATGACTATAGATGCAATTTTTAGGGAACTAAGAGCACTTTCTGTGCGCCCAATATGTTTTGCCAATATGTCAAGCTGTTCTTGGCGAAATTCCCGGAGCAATTTGTCGAATTCTCCAAGAATGTTTTTAGATTCTGCCAAATACGAATCTACTGCCTGTTTTTGCTGACCTTGATCTTTCAGAACGAAAGTTCTTTTAGCCAACTCTTGAAACTGATTTTTGATTTCAAGCATTCTTGCAAATCTTTGTTCCTGTTCTCGCTCTCCTATTGTTTTGATGAGCCTTTGGGCACGGTTAGCTGCCTCCTCAAAATTATTTTCTTCTTTATCAAAAGATTGTAAAGCACCCTCAGCATTGCCAACCAGTAGATAACCGCGAACTTGCCTAGCCATCAACGAAACCCTCAAAATCATATCATCGGTTTCAATAATCATATTTTGGGCTGTATTTACACTTTGGAAAGTTTCGGCTGTTTGCCGACTATTAAAAAAAACCATTGTGGCAAATATGATGAACACAATGGTGGGTATTGCATATCCAACGAGTAGACGTTCTCTTAATTTTAAGTTTCCAAGCATTTAATTTTGAGCCAATTTTTATTGTTTGTCAGTTATCAGTTTTCAGTAGTCAGTCAAACTTTATCAGTTTAGCTAACCGATGTCTACTTATCTAAGGCTTTTGCAGGCGCTGGATACGTTGCCGTAAGACGGCTGCTCTAGCAAGATCCCCACCCTGTTCTTTAAGTAAAGCCAGATGCAGGAGTGCGTCAGAGTTGTTAGGTTCAAGATAAACTGCTTTTTGAAAGCATTGCTCTGCCTGATTTTCCATCCCTTTAGCTTGATAAACTTGCCCTAGTAAGATATAAGCCTCAACGCTGGTACTGTTTTCTTTGAGATAAGCTTCGCAAATTCTACCAGATTCGCTTAACTGTCCTGTATCGGCTAACTTCCGTGCATTTTCAAGGTTGGAAACTGGCAGGTTAATTAAGTTTTGACCAGAAATTATTTCTTTAGCAGATATTTTTTGACCGTTCGAGAAAGCAGTTCTCAATTCTGTAGACTCCTGATTTGTGAGTGTAGCATTTTGTCTTTTGACTGTGAAATCGTTCTCCCTGAATTGAGGAAAGTTGTTTTTTCGCTCTGAGCGAGGACTAAAATCTGAGGTAGATGTTAAGTGCTTATTTCTAATTTGCACTCTTTCTTCATTTCTCGCTCTGCCTTTATTTTTGTCTTTTTTTTGGTAGGCAAAAGCAAAAGGATGTTGTACTGAGATAAACGAAGATGCTAATATCTGTGCTTGCTCGGCGTGTCCTAAAAACAGCAGCCCTTCATTTTTCAATAAACTATTTAAAGTGCCAATTGCTTTAGCTCTAGCTGCATCGTCAAAATAAATTAAGACGTTGCGGCAGAAGATGACATCATAAGGATTTTTGCCGTTCGTAAAATTCGGAGCAACTAGATTTCCTTGCATGAAATTAACAGCAGTTCTAACTAGGTCATGCAAGTGATATTTATTGGCAACTTTGGTAAAATAGAGATTCTGAAATTCTAGATTCTTTACCCGAAATGAATTGGGGCTGTACGCGGCTTCTCGAGCTTTATCTAAGGATCTTTTACTAATGTCTACGGCATCAATTTGAAATTGGTTAGGTGTCAAACCGGCCTTGAGGAGGGTCATAGCAATTGAGTAAGGCTCTTCTCCCGAAGAACAGGGTACGCTGAGTACGCGCAAGATGCGGTGATATTGCATTGGTAGCCACTCTGCTTTGACATACCGCTCTAAAAAAGTAAATGGTTCCCAATCTCGAAAAAACCAAGTTTCCGGTACAATTAATAATTCAATTAGTTCTTCTAATTCTTGGGTTGATATTTGCAATTGCTGTAGATAAGTTTGTAGATCGGGCGAATCCTCAGCTAGCATCCGTTTTTTTACAGCTCTGGCAATTTCCTTAGAGCCAAGAATGCTCGCAGACCAACCCATTTTATCTTTCAGGAGTGACTCAATTTGAGCTTGGAGCGTTACGGTCATCGTTCTTTCCTGCTAGTAAATATTGGTGCTGGGGATCGGACAGCAAATATTCTAACCTAATACGCTGAATCATACCTTTATCATCCATAATCATTTCTCCTAAATAACCAGCAGCTTCATTTAAGTGGGTGGCGGCATCTTCAAGATCGCTATCTGGCTTATTTAATGTTTCCGTTACTCGTTCCGCCATCAATCCAATACAACGCTTAGCGTTATCTTTCCCAACGTAATTTACCATGATAATTCGAGTGCTTAAGTAGGAGCAACTTGGCTGTCCTTGAATTAAATGGCACAGATCGATGACTGGTACAATCGCAGAGCGATATTGAAACATACCTGCCACGTAATCAGGCATTTGGTAAGTTTTCCTAAGAATTACTCTAGGTATAACTTCAACTACCTGAGAAGTATCAAGTGCGTAAAGGTTTTTACCTACATAGAATAGTAGCATTAGCATTGGCAGCACCTCTCGATCGCAGAATATCAATATTTACTAAGACGACTAAAAAATATGAGAGATTTCCTCTTTATATATACTTTTGTCCGCCCTAAATTTTACAGAATATTTTAAAAACCCCATGACTTTAAGTTAATTTTCATAGGAATTATAGGAGAAATAACAGGATAGTTCCGTTTATTTCTCCCGCTCGTAATTTTAATCTAAAAATAACTGCCCTTTAGCTTGCGCCGAATCTTAGTATCCTTCTCAAATCCGGCGCTCGCCCGTTCACTTATCGTTACTAACTAGAGGAGTTTATCTCCCGTAAATAAAGGTCGATTCTTTTTTAGCTTAGACAGATTATTTTTAGCCACTAAATTCTCAGGATAAATTTTCAGCACTTTTTCATAGACTTGTTCCGCACTATCGAGATTTCCCAATAAAACATGACACCGCGCCAACCGCGTATGAGCATCAGCATTTTTGGGGTCTAACTCAATAATCGAACTATTTATTTTCCTGGCCTCTTCTCCCCAATTGCCAGATTTGGCTAAAACCGTAGCTTTGTCAATTAGCTTGGAAGATTTGTCAGCACGACTAGCCATATAAAGCTTTGCTCCGTTTACAATTTCAAAAACGCCGCATCAATACCCTGTTCTCTCCTAATCTTACCATCTTTTTCAAACCACGCAACCACTTGTTTGACTGTTAAATTATCCATTGACTCCCCAGTTTCTAGGGAAATCTGCTTTAAGGGTCGCAAAGATGAAATCACCAAATTAGTAAAAAAGCTCTTAAAACTAGCATCAACTTCTATTTCTTGCTTAATACTTTCATCCTTCTCAATCCAATTTGCTACCTGCTGATTCGTTATCGCTTCCACAGTTAAACCTGTTTCTTGTGCTATTTGTTTAAGCACTCTCAAAGCATAAATCGCTAGCCGTGTCGAAAATTTCTCTTTTGCTGAGAGCAGAGCAATATCAACTTCCGCACACTCTTCTGCTGTTAAAAATTGCGCTAAAGGTTGCATAGTAATTCGAGCTTCAGTAATTAGTAATGGATATAGATATGATTGTGAACTATTGGCACTTTTAGCTCATTTACTGGTAATCAAATAACCGCACCGATGCTCACCATTAATAATCCAGTGAGTCCGCTGTACCGTACAATCTGGCAGCACCTCTGCAAACATTTCTAACTCATTACCACAGACGCTGGGGAAAGTCTCAGCAACATTAGAAATTGCACAATTATGTTCCATAAATATAAATTTATTCCCCGCACCCTGATTCTGAGTATCGCTATCATCTACAGGATAGCATTCAGCCATGTAGCCCTCAATCCTGCGAAGTTCTACCAACCTCGCTACCCGTTCTTCTACAGAACCTTTTCCCACCAGACGGCGATATTCCATCGCCTTGCGTTCCCATTGTTTTTCTAACAATGCGATCACACCCTCACGGCCCACAGTTTCGGCTAAAGTATCAAGAAGGGAAACTGCAAACTCGCCATAACGGTTAGGAAAGCGATCGCGCCCTTGACTTGTAAGCTCATAAATATGCTGGGGTCGCCCCATCCCTACCTGTAGCGATTGATACTGAATCAACCCTTCAGTTTCCAAGTCCTTGAGGTGGCGACGAATTGCCTGCGGACTTACATCCAGAGACTCCGCCAACTCTAGGGCCGTCCCCTTACCTTCCCTAAGCAAATATTGCAGGATATCTTGTTTCGTGGAATGCTGCTGAGTAGTCGTCATCATCTTGTTTACAAAAATATACAGGATTTACACATTTTGACGAAAATACGTCATTGCGAGCCAAGCGTTGGCATAGCCGGCCTGTTAGGGCTTAGCAATCTCGTTGCGGCTGGGATTGCTTCGCTTGGCTCGCAATGACAAGTAATCCCTGGTAACTCTTAATATAATCTCTTTGACTTTGACAAGATCGCTGTTGTTAATGTAGCTTAAAATATACTTAAGCAACAAATCTGTTGTTTAACCCAGAGCCTTCCCCCAGAACAAGCTCTACCCAGACGGCCTTCACCGTCTGCCATCCGCAGAGAATCGTCCAGAACACTAGAGAACACAAGATAATGAGCGCTACCGTCCAAACCTTAGTCAATCAGCCCTATAAATACGGCTTTGTCACCGAAATCGAGTCAGACACCATCCCTCGCGGCCTAAGCGAAGATGTCGTCCGCCTGATTTCCTCCAAGAAAAATGAGCCCGCCTTCATGCTGGAATTTAGGCTCAAGGCCTATAGGCAATGGCTGAAAATGACCGAGCCCACTTGGCCCCACGTCAGCTACCCCCCCATCAACTACCAAGAAATCATTTATTATTCGGCACCCCGGCAAAAACCTAAAAAGCTAAATAGTCTCGAAGAAGTTGACCCAGTTTTGTTAGAAACCTTCGAGAAACTAGGCATTTCCTTGTCTGAGCAAAAACGGCTTAGTAACGTTGCCGTTGACGCAGTTTTTGATAGCGTTTCCGTCGCTACCACCTTTAGAGAAAAACTCGCCAAAGATGGCGTAATTTTCTGTTCGATTTCCGAAGCAGTCAAAGACTACCCCGAACTAATAGAAAAATATCTCGGTAGTGTTGTCCCCGTAGGTGATAACTACTTCGCCGCCCTCAATTCTGCCGTATTTAGCGACGGTTCCTTCGTCTATATTCCCAAAGGCGTAAAATGCCCGATGGAATTATCTACATATTTTCGCATCAATAACGGCGATTCTGGGCAATTTGAACGCACATTAATTATCGCCGAAGCAGGTAGCAGTGTTAGCTATTTGGAAGGCTGCACCGCCCCGATGTTTGATACTAACCAATTACACGCCGCTGTTGTAGAATTGGTAGCATTAGATAATGCTGACATCAAATATTCAACAGTGCAAAATTGGTATGCAGGCGACGAAAATGGTAAAGGCGGCATTTACAACTTTGTCACCAAGCGCGGGTTGTGTCAGGGAGTCAATTCTAAGATTTCTTGGACGCAAGTTGAAACCGGTTCGGCAATTACTTGGAAGTATCCCAGTTGCGTGCTCGTAGGTGACAATTCTGTGGGAGAATTTTACTCAGTAGCCCTGACCAATCACAAGCAGCAAGCTGACACCGGTACTAAGATGGTGCATATTGGCAAAAATACCCGCAGTACAATTATTTCTAAGGGGATTTCGGCGGGAAAATCATCCAATAGCTATCGTGGTTTGGTGAAAATGGGCCCCAATTCTAAGGGTTCTCGGAATTATTCTCAGTGCGATTCCATGTTGATTGGCGATAATGCTCAGGCTAATACTTTCCCTTATATTCAAGTGCAAAATCACACCGCGAAGGTTGAGCATGAAGCTTCTACCTCCAAGATTGGAGAGGATCAATTGTTCTTTTTTGCACAACGGGGAATTTCCCCAGAGGATGCGATTTCGATGATGATTAGCGGTTTCTGTAAGGATGTTTTCAATCAATTGCCGATGGAATTTGCTGTGGAGGCTGACAAGTTATTGAGCTTGAAGTTAGAAGGCAGTGTTGGTTAATTGTTGGGTGGGCTTTGCCCACCTTCATCCTCATCAAGAGGGTTAATTTAGATGAAAAAAGCAACTACTAGAATGCTTCTTAAGTGAAGTAAAATTGAACCGCAAAGGCGCAGAAGGCGCAAAGGAGAAAAAAAGAGAAATGATTGTTGAAAATAGTCAAGTTATATTGTCAGTTCAGAATTTAACGGCTGATGTTGATGGGACGAAAATCCTTAAAGGTTTGAACCTAGAAATTAAAGCAGGTGAAATTCACGCGATTATGGGGCCAAATGGTTCTGGGAAAAGCACTTTTTCTAAAATTTTAGCTGGTCATCCTGCTTATACAGTCACGGGTGGCGAGGTAATTTTCTTGGGACAAAATTTGCTGGAATTATCACCGCAAGAACGCTCTTTAGCGGGTGTATTTTTGGCTTTCCAATATCCCTTGGAAATTCCGGGAGTGAGTAATCTTGACTTTTTGCGCGTAGCTTACAATTCCCGTCGCAAGCATCAGGGATTAGAAGAACTTGATACTTTTGATTTTCAAGATTTAGTAGAGCAAAAGCTGGAGATTGTCAAGATGAATCCAGCTTTTCTCGACCGCAGCGTGAATGAGGGTTTTTCTGGCGGCGAGAAAAAGCGGAATGAGATTCTGCAAATGGCGCTATTAGAACCGAAATTAGCAATTTTAGACGAGACTGATTCGGGTTTAGATATCGATGCGCTGAAAATTGTCGCAACTGGCGTAAATCACTTAGCAAATGCTGAGAATGCCATGTTAGTAATTACCCATTATCAGCGGTTGTTAAATTACATTGTCCCCGATTATGTTCACGTCATGGAAGGCGGGCGAATTCTGACTACTGGCAATAAAGATTTGGCGCTGGAATTGGAAGCACGCGGTTATGATTGGGTAGTAGAAGCTGAAGCATCAGAGGTGGCGGCGCGATGACTACACAAGTTATTAATCGAGAAAAGTTTTTACCTAATTTAGTTAGTCAGTTTCGCCAACTTGGTAAAGGTAAGCGTGAAACTTGCGCTTACGGGTTAAAAGATTTGCGGGATATAGCAACAGAGTACGTGCTTGCTGCTGCTTTTCCAACTACAAAAGATGAGGAATGGCGGTTTACAAATTTGTCGCCGTTGTTAGAAATTCCTTTTCAGGTAGCTGAAAATAAGCAGTTAGATATTGGTTTGTCTGATATCACTTTACCCGTCAGCTCTAAGGAGGATTTGCCATTACGATTAGTATTCGTCAATGGTTATTATGCCCCCCAATTATCCAGCGTTCAATCCTCCCTACTGCCAACTTTGGCGCTAGAGTTTTATGCCGGAAATTTATCTAATGCACCTGGCCCTTACCATGCTCGAATTAGAGAGCATTTGAGTAAGCACCAGCAGCAAAGTGAAGTTTTTTCTGCTCTAAATATAGCGGGTTTAGTGGATGCGGCGGTGGTATTTGTACCCCAAGATAAGGCGATTGATACTCCTATTCATTTGCTATTTTTTACTATTGCTGGTGCAACTCCAGTGATGTGCCAGCCACATTGTTTAGTAATAGCTGAACCAGGTAGTAGTATCACATTGGTTGAGGATTATGCAACCATTGGCAATGTTTCTACTTTCACGAATGCGATGACAGAGATAGTAGTTGGTGAAAATGCTACTGTTAATCACCTTCGCATTCAGCGGGAAGGTGGAGATGCCTTTCATATTGGCAAGAGTACGATATCGCAATCTCGACATAGCCGTTATACCTGCCATGCTATTAGCTTGGGTGCGAAAATATCGCGGCATAATTTAGAAGTTACTCAGGCAGGTGAGGGAACTGAGACAACGCTAAATGGTTTAACCCTAATTGGCGGCGAACAGTTGGCAGATACTCACAGTGTAATCGGTTTTAATTATCCTCACGGCATGAGTCGCCAACTACATAAGTGCATTGTTGATGATAAAGCTCATGCTGTATTTAACGGCAAAGTTTTTGTACCGAAGCTTGCACAATTGACTGATGCAGGACAGCTAAACCGCAATTTATTGCTATCACCAAAAGCACGGGTTGATACTAAGCCTCAGTTAGAAATTGTTGCGGATAATGTTAAGTGTTCGCACGGTGCAACTGTCAGTCAATTAGAAGATGATGAGATGTTTTATCTGCAAAGTCGCGGTTTAGATGAAACAACCAGTCGGCATTTGTTAATTGATGCCTTTGCAGCCGAAATTCTCAATCAGTTACCTGTGGCTGCGGTGCGGGTAATGCTGGCTCGTATTGTCGCGAGTCGTACTTAATTTTCCTCCCTGCTAAGCTGTCAACCCGCTGGGGTTAAAACCCCGTCTCATCGCTAAAGTCCTATTAAGAGGACTAAACATCAAGCGATTTTTAACTAAAGTTTTCAGTCGGTTTCAACCGACTTTAACTATTAGACGGGGGTTTTAACCTCCGGCGGTACTGAAGCATAAAGTTTTAATTCCTCATTACCTATTACCAAAAAAATGACTATCACTCAAGAAAAAACCCTAGCATCTAAAGTTCGCCCCGACTTCCAAATTTTACAACAGGACGTTAACGGTCAACCGCTGGTTTATTTAGACAATGCAGCCACCTCTCAAAAGCCTTTAGCTGTCCTCAATGTTCTCCGGGATTATTACCAGCAAGATAATTCTAACGTGCATCGAGGAGCGCATACGCTCAGCGGTAGAGCTACAGATGCTTATGAAGCGGCGCGAGACAAGATTGCTGCCTTTATAAATGCTGCTTCTCGTCAAGAAATCATCTACACCCGCAATGCCAGTGAAGCGATTAATTTAGTCGCCTATTCTTGGGGATTTAGTAATCTAGAACCAGGGGATGAAATCATCCTTTCAGTGATGGAACATCACAGCAATATTGTCCCTTGGCAATTTGTGGCAAAAAGAACAGGCGCGGTGCTGAAGTTTGTAGAACTTACCGACACCCAAGAATTTGATTTAGAACTATTTAAAAAGCTAATTTCAGACAAAACTAAATTAGTATCTGTAGTTCACGTTTCTAATACTCTAGGCTGCATTAATCCCGTCCAAGAAATTTGCCAAATCGCTCACCATTATGGTGCAAAAGTTTTAATTGATGGTTGTCAAAGTTTACCACATTTGAGCGTAGATGTGCAAGAAATAGATTGTGATTGGCTAGTAGCTTCTGGTCACAAAATGTGCGCTCCTACAGGCATTGGGTTTCTTTACGGCAAGTTAGATTTATTGCGGTCAATGCCTCCATTTATGGGCGGTGGTGAGATGATTGCCGACGTATTTCTTGACCATTCTACCTATGCCGATTTACCCCATAAGTTTGAGGCGGGTACTCCGGCAATTGGGGAGGCGATTGCTCTGGGTGCAGCCGTCGATTATTTAACTAACATTGGTATGGATAAAATTCATGCTTATGAGGTAGAATTGACTGCTTATCTCTTCCAAAAATTGCGCGAAATTCCCGATATTAAGCTGTATGGCCCGAAGCCTGATATTAATGGGGAAGGTCGAGCAGCTTTAGCCGCTTTTAATGTTGGAGATTTGCATCCTCATGACTTATCTGAGATGTTAGACCAAGCGGGAGTTGCGATTCGCGCTGGTAATCATTGCACCCAGCCTTTGCACCGTTATTTATGTATTAGAGCTAGTGCAAGGGCGAGTTTGTATTTTTACAATACTCGTGAAGAAATTGATGTATTTATTGCAGCTTTAAAGGATGCAATCGATTTTTTTGGTAGTAATTTTTGAGTAAATTGTGCTATGATTTTAAGCTAGGTGTTGCCTATCCTATATTACGAACGTTTGTATCCAATAGGAATAACTTGGATAGCTCTTTTGTCTTCCGTAGTTTTGGCTTTTTGTCTGGATTGGCAAGTCTGGTTAGTTGGTTTGGGAGTAATTGGTATTGGAATTATCTGGCATTTGGTAGCGCATCAGATTTACTTAGCCGCAGGTTTAAGTACAACGGTGAGTGAGGAATAAAGATAGGGGGAATATTGCCATCAGTATACTTTCAGTATCCCGATCGCTGAGTGCGGGTACTCGATTATAAAGTGGAGACTCAGCAAAGGTAAAGAGCGATCGCACCCCTCAAATTTCAGCAACAGCACTTCAAAAACGGAGGAATCTCAAAACCCCCTGTTTATGGGTTTCGCGATCGCTTCGCCTAAATCTTATATTAGAAAACTGGCGATCGCACCAAAGCCCTACTATAGTTGCAGGATATGTTTACCGATCTTTACATCCAACTGAGCTAAGATTCTATGGCTCGCGAGCCAATTCCTACATGGTATTTTACCCTAGTTGTCGTTCACTTAGAAAACCGTTTTCTAATGGTACACGAGCGCAAGCATGAGCAGCAGTGGTATCTTCCTGCGGGCCGAGTCGAACCAGGAGAGAACCTGCTGGAAGCAGCACAGCGAAACACTTTACAGGAAGCAGGTATCCCCATCGTACTCGAAGGAATTCTCCGCTTTGAGCATACAGTCATGCCCAAGGGTAGATCTCGTGTTAGAGTAATTTTCGTCGCCCGCCCAGAAGACAGCACCCCCCCCAAAAGCAAACCTGACGAATATACCTTGGGCGCACAATGGTATTCTCTCAAAGAATTAGATCGACTGTCCCTACGGGGAGAGGAAGTGCGGGAAATGATTTATTACATGGCAAGCGGTGCCCCCATTTACCCCCTAGAGGTACTCAGTTTCGAGGGTGCGCCCTTTAAGCGCCATCGATATCGGTGGTAATCAAGATGTATGGCAACCGCCAAGGCGGTTTAATAGGGGCTAGGGGCTAGGGGCTAGGGGCTAGGGAAGACGGAAGAAGGGTTTAGAATCAGGGTTTTAAATTCAGAATGTCCTAACTGCCTTGGCAACTGCTATATGGCTGAACTCAGAGAGACGATCGCGTAACAAAATTGGAAACAGCGCTCTATTAGTCTGATGTAGTAGTTTTAATAGTAAGTTGTGTCTACCAGTAGGTTTCGGCGCTATTCCAGGGGTATGAGTTGAGCGATCGCCATTTTGTGGTAGAACCAATCGCATTACCCACTCTAGTAGTTGATTACCTACTGCGCGATCGCCCCACTTAAAATTACCCTATTTCCCTCAAGGGTAGTCCAGACCGCTCTCTCATCCTAAAATCAGCTCCGGCAACTCCCAGATAAACCATGCTAAGATGCTGATTTCATTATCCAAAATTATTATTAACACTCCCAATAGCAGAAAAATTATCAATTAGGCAACGGATTCTGTAACCGATTTGACCAATTACCAATTACCAATTACCAATTACCAATTACCAATTCCCAATTTAGTATGTCTTACTCTCCATCCCTCTTTACTGGTCTAACTGAACAACTGCGCCAACCGACATGGTGGGCAGCGATCGCCTCTGTAGGCATTCACGGAATACTGGGAGTAAGCGCCCCTGTACTATCCATATTTTCCCCACAACCAAAGTCTGCCGGCAAAGTTGAGGTACTGGAATTAACTCCCGAAGAAATGAAGCGCTTACCGCAAACATTACCTTCCCCAATCTCCCCACCACAATTTTCAATATCACCCATTCCAGCACCCCCTAATTTAATACCACCCTTGCCCCCGGAACCCCCTGATATTCAGTTACCTTCCTTACCGCCGGGGATGCCATCTTTTGTTTCGCCCACAGCGCCTTTACCCCCATTAAATTCGCCCCCACCCTCTAATCAAACTGCATTTGCGCCAACCCCAAATTTTCCCTCATTCATCAATCCGCCTTCCCTGCGATCGCAGCCAAATCCTGTGATTCCACCCCCACCGTTGCAAGGATTTCCTCTGCCAGAACCGAACCCAGGCCGAACAGATCCCCAAATGGAAAGCGACCTAGAGCGGCTAGGAAATACAGATAATAGAAGACCGCAGTTTGACCCTCCGAGAATCTACACACCCGAAGACTTTCCCCAAGGGGGAAACGCCTCTAACCCAAATAAAACGGCTGCAAATCCCGATCCGAAACAGGTTCCCCCAACAGTTCCAGATTCAGGGACAAATCCTGCTGCGACAACGCCTTCGCCAACAGTGCAAGATCCGACTAAGAGAAATCGGCTGGCAGAAAGTCCTTTAGTAACTGCAATGCGGCAAAAGATGGAGGCGGAACGTCAGGCTAGACAAACGCCGAACGCTGGTACTCAAGGCGGCTCAACTTCAGCAACAGATGAAAAGAATATCGCTTTTGTCAATACATATAATTCTCTGTTGCTCAGATTTCAGCAGGCTTATCCTAATTTGGAACCGACGCGGTACGTTTCTGTACCAGTGGCTTACCCCAAAGAAGCCTGTTCCCAAAAACTTGAGGACAGAGTTATTTATGGGGTAGTTGTCAAGCCGGAAGGTGCGATCGCTGCTGTTCCTGAACTGTTAGCAACACAAGGTTATAGCATTCTCAATCTGGCAGCCAGAAATGCTGCTACCACTTATAAATTTCCAGCAAGCAGCAATCCGAAGCTGTACCCGTTGGTTTTTGACTTTAAGTATGATGAGAAAATCTGCGCTTCACTTCCTGTCGGGCCAACTCCATCGCCTCAACCGCAGCCGTCAACTCAGCCATCACCCACCGGTTCGCCTCAA
>NZ_CACA01000031.1:0-9054 GCF_000180455.1 Kamptonema sp. PCC 6506 | reverse complement strand
CCCCATGAGTCTGGCCCATTCCTGGGCGTTGGCGAGGCGCTGTTTGTGTTTGGTGTTGGGCGATCGCGCTACGACTAAAGCATATCCTTCTTTGACTAGCTGTTCGTTGAGGAGGTCTTTTCCTCGCCAAAGATAAGCTAGTTTGCGATCGTATCGATCTTGAGCTTGGGCATCGGATTCTAATAATATCTCTTGTCCGCCGATCAGTTGTTCTAGTTTTTGTCTGGCATCCGGGCCCCAAGGCTGCTGTTTTAAGTCGGGGGCTTCTATACCGATGAGCCGGACTTGCTCTAGTATGGGGGTTTGGTCGGCAAAGCCTGCGATTTCGATAGTTTGTCCGTTGACTACTCGCTGTACTTTGACAATTGAGCCTTGGGGGATTTCTGTTTCTGGGGGTTCTTCGCAGCTAGCTAAAAGTAGGCAAAGGGCGATCGCGAATAACCCATAAATAATTATCTGCGTTACTCTCCAGGCGATCGGCTCTGTCTGGTCAAGATTTTTTACTACTATGCCCATACTGCTTTAATCTTCATCTAGCGGCAATCCTACTTTGACTTTGCCTTTGCCGAAGTATTGGCCGAATTGGAGTTCGTAGACTTCATCTTCGTCTTGGGTTTCTACTTCTATGTCACAGCAGGGATAGCTGACGCACAATAGAGCATAACCCTGTTTTTGCAGTTCAACAGACAGACCCATTGCTTCTGGCTGATGGACTTCGCCGGCTAGGAGGCGCACGGCGCAGGTGGTGCAGGCTCCGTTGCGGCAGGAGAAGGGGAGATCGACTCCTTGGTTTTCGGCGCTGTGGAGGATGTAGCGGTCTTCTGGGACTTGGACGGTGCGGCGATCGCCTGTCTGTCTGTTATAAATCTTAATGCTGTAAGAACGTGCCATAGCGATTTTAAGGTTGAGATTTTTTCGAGGTGGATGCGGACAAAAGTATTGGTATAATTGGGTTTAGACTGTTTTATGAGTCTGTCGGTGAGGGCATAAATTTCACTGAAGCACTACCCTACCCACATTAAACAGCAAATTTATGCCAAAGTATCTTGCCAGATAGATGTTTGTTCTGCTACCATAGTTTTCTTGTGGCTGAAATTTTGATTTCTGCCTTGGAGAGGTGGCCGAGTGGTTGAAGGCGCAGCACTGGAAATGCTGTTTAGGGCAACTTAACGAGGGTTCGAATCCCTCCCTCTCCGTTATAAAAATACAATAAATCTATATCTCACTTAAGGTAAGTTAAGGTTTAAGTGAGATATAGATTTATTTTTTAACAGTTACAGTTATCGCAAACTTCTTGGCAGTTAATAAGTAAATCAACCCTATTTAAACCAGTAATAATTGGTAATATTTCACAACTAATCGATATTGTTACTGTTAGCTTAGGCATTTCTAGTACGACTAATTGTCCATGTGCAGAAGCCTTTCCAGAAATGCTCGTAGGACAAGCCGATAAAGCCGTCTACATTGCGAAAAATCATGGTTGTAATCGGTGGGCTTTCTAATAAACAGGATCTATTTTACGGATGTGTTATAGATCACACAAGCTCCCAAAAAAAACTATTAAGCTTGAGTAGAGAATAGATAATAGCAATGATAAAGACCTCTCGCTTCTTAATCTTATTTAGCTGTGTAGTTGCCTTCTGCTTCTGGCTAGGAAGTTGCACCAATCCCATGCCCGCGAAGGCAGTTTCCCTCAACTTTGCTTCAACTCCACCGTATAGAGATGTATTGATTGAACTTGAAAGACAATATCGGCAAGAAAAGTTTAATGTTACTATTAACTATACCTTTTCTGGAGCAACTGCACTGAGAGATCGTATTGAACAGGGAGAGTCATTTGACATCTTTCTAGTTACCTCTAACCTAGTAATAGATGATTTGCAAAAAAAAGGTCTATTGTTAGAGGAAACTATCAAAAATTTAGTCTCTACACAAATGGTCTTAATTGTTCCGGCTGATTCTTCGCTAGCGATCGGGGACTTTAAGGACTTAACTAGCGATCGCATTAAAACAATCGCGATGGGGACACAAAGGCTGGGAGTTGGTCAACACACCAAAGAGATTTTGACTAATCTAGGGATTTTTCAGCAGGTTCAATCTAAAGCTGTATGGGCGAATGTTGAAAGCCGGGAAATCACCAAAGCAGTGGAAAGCAAACAAGCAGATGTAGGTATTACTTTTCTACCCGAAGCTAAGTCATCTAAGAAACTCAAAACCGCCGCGATTGCTCCTACTGATTCCCACAAACCAATTTTTGCAAGGCTGGCTGTCCTTAAGAATAGCCAGAACCCTGTAGAAGCAAAAGAATTCATTGAATTTCTCACAAGTAGCAAAGCAATGTCAATATTTGAGAAATATGGTTTTACTGCTATCTCACCTTCGTCTAAGTCTTGAGCTGGAGACTATTTAATGAAACTTCGCCTCAAACTAAATCCCCAATTTTTGCTCCGAGTAGCGACAGGACTAGGTATTGCTACGCTGTTATCAATATCAGTTAGTGGACTAGCATTTTTGAGCGTTATGCGTACCTTAGAAGCTAATCGAAGCGTACAGAAAAAAGTAGAAACCATAGATCGACTCGGCCAGATTTTAAATAACCTTAGAGATGCTGAAAATGGACAGCGTGGCTATATATTAACTGGCGAAAATAGCTATATTGATTATTACACCAGTGCCGAACTCAATCTTGACCAATGCTTTGAATTACTCCGGCAATTTCTAGCGAATGAACCCGCAATAAATCGCCAACTAGATGACCTTCAGCCTTTAGTAGAAAATCGTTTAGAGCAAATAAATGATACAATTAAACTGCGGCGTAGCCAGGGATTAGATGCAGCTCTGTTGGAAATTAAGCGCAATCAGGATGCCCAGAAGCTGAGCAATCGAATTCGTGTAGCAGTGAAAAACATTGACGCACAAGAAAGGGCAGTATTATTCGAGCGACAGCAGGAAGCTGGTAGTAGTTTACAGCGGTCGATAATTGCTTTTGTAGGCGGTTCCGTCTTCAATTTACTAATTTTTACTTGGGTTTTTAGGTTGATTTATGACGAAATATTTAAACGGAAACAAACTGAAATTCAATTAAAAGAAGCCAAGGAAGAAGCGGAACAAGCTAAACTTGCTGCGGAAGTAGCCAACAGTGCCAAAAGTGAATTTTTAGCTAATATGAGCCATGAACTCAGAACTCCTCTTAATGGTATTTTGGGCTATGCTCAAATTCTAATTCGCTCAAAAAATATTCAAGAAAATGAACTAAAAGGCTTAGAAATTATTCAGCAGTGCGGTTCTCATTTACTTACCCTGATTAATGATATTTTAGACCTCTCTAAAATCGAAGCAAGGAAAATGGAACTAGCTCCTAATGAATTCCATTTTCTAGCATTCCTTCAAGCGGTCAGTGAAATTGTCCGCATCAAAGCTGAACAAAAAGGAATTGCTTTCATTAGCCAATTTGACCCCGCACTCCCGATCAGCGTACAAGCTGATGAGAAACGCTTACGTCAAGTTTTGATTAATCTTTTGGGTAATGCTGTTAAGTTTACGGATAGAGGCGGTGTTACTTTCAAAGTTGGCGTAATTGAATCATCTACGATTGAGCCAGAAGCAAGCACTCTCAATGCTGTTAACAAAATTCGCTTTCAAATCGAAGATACTGGTGTAGGAATGAGCGAAGAACAAAGGCAAAAAATCTTCATTCCTTTTGAACAAGTTGGCGAGACTAAACGAATGGCAGAAGGTACAGGATTGGGTTTAGCGATTAGTTCTAAGATTGTGGAAGTCATGGGTAGTAAGATTTGCGTGACTAGCCAACTAGAACAAGGTAGTCAATTTTGGTTTGATTTAGATTTACCTTGTGCTAATGAATTTACATTAAAACCTACTTGGGATTTAAAAGGGGTAGTTGTAGGCTTTACAGGCAATAAACGTAAAATATTAGTTATAGATGACCGCTGGGAAAATTGTTCAGTGATTGTGAATTTACTGACTCCCATCGGTTTTGAGGTATTTGAAGCTGCTAATGGTGCTGAAGGATTAGCAAAAGCCACTGAATTACTGCCCGATCTGATTATTACGGATTTAGTTATGCCGGTGATGGATGGGTTTGAATTGCTGCGTCGCTTACGAAATTCAGAGACATTAAAAGATACAATTGTAATCGTTTCTTCTGCGAGTGTTTTTGAGACAGACCAATATAAAAGTTTAGATGCAGGTGCTAATGCTTTTTTACCTAAGCCTGTACAAGTCTCAGAATTATTTGAATTATTGCAGAAAAAGTTAGATTTGTCTTGGGTTTATGCAGAGTCAAAGACTCCTCAATCTCCTCCCGAATCAACTCCTAAAATATCTGCTGTTGAATCTTTGGCGATTCCACCAGCAGCATTGATAGAAGATTTGTACGATTTAGCAAAGAAAGGTAATGTGAAAGGGGTGATCCAAAAAGCAGAAGAATTAAAAAAATTAGATGAGCAATGGATACCCTTTGCTGAGGAAGTATGTAGATTAGCTAAAGGGTTTCAGGAAAAACAACTTAAGTCATTCTTAACTAACTATTACAATCCGAAAGGAGAGAATTCTTTGGCGAGTTAATTAAGTTTCTGCAAAGGGATATCTTAATCTGAAATGAGGATATTGAGCTAATTTTAGCAGTGCGATCGCCATACTGTGTTTGCTGTCTGAAGCGATCGCCAAAATAGCGTCGATCTGGGTTGTCGGGGTCGTATCGAGATAGAAAATTTCAACATTTTATTTAACCTAAAATTTCTCACTATTTCAACTTAAACTCATCAAATTTCACAACCTCTGACTCCGGTTTCCGCGTATCAAAATAATAACTGCTAACAACACCCGCCGCCGTATCAAAAATACTAAACACTGTAAGATCGTTACTAGCAATATAAGGCATTGGCTGACCATCTTCTCCCAAAACAGGCGCAATAGTTGGCATTACAGGTTCTAAGCCATTTGAATCGCCAATAGGAACATATTCCTCCTGATAACCTGGAGGTACAAATCTCCGCCTTTCACCCATAGCCGCAGGATAACTATTCCCAACATTAGAAGTCTCTAAAAAGTGCATCCCACTAGGACTAATAAAGCGATTCCACAGATGACTATGACCGTAAAATACTAACTGCACATCAGCATTTTCTAACAAGGGGATGACATCGCGAATAATGTAATCATTTTCTTTTGGATATTCATAGCGAATCATTTTAATCTCGCCATTATCATCGCGGTCAATAATCTGCACGGGGTCAGTGTAAGCAGGTACAATATTATCACCTAAAGTATGGGGGGGATGATGAAACATCACAACCTTATATTTTGCCTGCTTAAATTCTTCACTATTGAGTTCTTCCTCAAGCCAATTATATTGAGCGCTACCCTTGACAATTGGCTCATAGATATGCTGTCCGTAACCCCAATTCTCAGGGTGATTAAAATCGCGATCTGGTTCCCGATATCTGCCTTTAGCGTCAGCATCAAGACTAGGAGTGCGCCACATATTTGTAATAAACAAAACTACTAAACGCACATCACCGAAAGTTACAGCATAGTATTTTTTCGGACTAGGTAAAGTAAAAATTTGCTCGTAAGTATCAGTGTTAAAAGAACTATCCTTTAACTCACCTATAACTAAATTTTCTTTTGCTCCTCTTGGCGATTTTGCACTTTCTTTATTATCTTTATTATCTTTATTCTCCCACTTGGGGTCAGATTTAGATGTTAATATTTTTTGAGTCGCAAAACGGGGGAAAGAATTATTAAACTGATCTTTTAACGTGCTATTTTTGGAAAATCTACCCATGACTTCGTGATTGCCAAGAGCAGTAAATAAGGGTGCATTTTGAATCAATTCACCACCCGTGTAAACTGTTTTAATCCCGTTTTTATCTAATTCTGCAAAAGCGCGACCTTGGAGACAAGGGAAAAAAGCACGACCGCGAAGATCGTCAAACCATTCTGAGGCACGACCAGGGATATTAGCTAAATCTCCAGCTATAAAAACAGCATCAATTCTATCAATTGTTTCAGTTGCTTTTTGCAGATTGGCAGCTACCATCGGCATCACTTGATGGTCAGATGTAAGTAAAATTTTTAGGGGAGTTTCTGGTGTTGGTTGAGGTGAGAGAGTAAAGGTGCGACTGGTAATATTTTGACCGTTTTCAGCTTCACTTTTGACCTGATAAGGAATGCGAACACCGGGAGTTAAACCAGTTACTTTTGCTTCGTGTCGCCAAATATCTCTAAGTATTAATTTATTGTCAACTGCGCCTTTTTTTACTGCCTCTGAAACGCTGGAATCTTGGTCTTCGTAAGTGCGGTTGAGTTTAGTTGTGGTGGCAGTTACAATTTGATTTAAGTTTTGACCATAAGCTACGGTGTGGCGGATACCGGCAAATTCAGTAAACCAGACAACTCTTACTGAATTTGCGGTTGGGAGTTGTAGAAATGGGTCGGTTAGTAATTGGGGTTGGGTGGAAAGAGCTTGCATGATTAGACTGAGGAAGATTACGATTAAAAATAGTACAGCAAAAATCCACAGATTTCGAGCTGAACCTCTGGGAGTTGAAAAATCCGGGGGCGTTAGCATAAGTAAAAGAACACAATTAAATGTAACGTTCTTATGACCTTATGGCAAATGCAATGAAGCAGTCCCAAGCTTTTGCGATTGCTTCGTTTCACTCGCAATGACAGGCAATATAAATCTTAACCTACTGGTTAATTTTAGATTGTAAATGCCATAATTTATGTCAAAATTAAGAAAGACGATCGCAAGTCAAAGAAACTATCTCAATTTGACAAACCTATTTTAAGCTAGAATAAAAAGTGCTTATCTGCTAGGAGCAGCCTAAGACGTAATTTAAACATTCTTGTTTCTAGTCGAGAGACGGCGTATATTAGCTGGTAAGTATTGTAGTATTTTGTGTAAACCTTATTATGTCATTAATTGTTCAAAAATACGGTGGTAGTTCCGTCGGTACAGTTGAACGCATTCAGGAAGTAGCAAAGCGAGTTGTGAAGGCGGTAAAGCTTGGTAACTCTGTAGTTGTCGTGGTTTCGGCAATGGGTAAAACCACTGATGGTTTGGTAAAATTAGCTAAGGAAATTTCCAGCAATCCCAGCAAGCGGGAAATGGATATGTTGCTATCGACGGGCGAACAAGTGTCGATCGCACTTTTGAGTATGGCATTGCAGGAAATGGGACAACCGGCAATTTCGCTAACGGGTGCTCAAGTTGGGATTGTAACTGAAGCTGAACACACTCGCGCTCGGATTTTACAGATTAAGACCGATCGCATTGAACGGCAATTAGAAAGCGGTAAGGTGGTTGTCGTCGCTGGTTTTCAAGGAATCGCGATCGCGGGGGATTTAGAAATTACGACTTTGGGGCGCGGCGGTTCCGATACTTCGGCCGTAGCGCTAGCGGCGGCCTTAAAAGCTGACTGCTGCGAGATTTATACTGATGTTCCCGGAATTTTGACGACAGATCCGCGCATTGTCCCGGATGCAACATTGATGTCTGAGATCACTTGCGATGAGATGCTGGAATTGGCGAGTTTGGGCGCGAAAGTGTTGCATCCGCGCGCGGTGGAAATCGCTAAAAACTACGGCGTACCGCTGGTTGTGCTTTCTAGCTGGAGTGACGAGCCCGGTACGCGCGTGGTGTCACCGCCAGCGGGATCGCGCCCTCTGGAGGGTTTGGAGTTGGCGAAAGCGGTGGATGCAGTGGAGTTTGACTTAAATCAGGCGGCGGTGTCGCTGTTGCGAGTACCCGATCGCCCTGGGGTGGCGGCGCGGTTATTTGGCGCGATCGCACTGCAAAATCTAGATGTAGACTTGATTATCCAGTCGATTCACGAAGGTAATACCAATGATATCGCTTTTACGGTGACGCAGAATTCGCTTAAGCAAGCGGCGGCCGTAGCAGATGCGATCGTACCATCTTTGGGCAAAAATTCTGACCCAGAACTGGGAGAACCGGAGGTAAGGGCGGAAGATCGGGCGATCGCAAAAATTAGCATTGCCGGCGCGGGGATGATCGGCCGGCCCAAGGTAGCATCGCAAATGTTCAAAACCCTAGCGGATGCTGGGATTAACATTCAAATGATCTCGACTTCCGAGGTGAAAGTTAGCTGCGCGATCGCTGCTGCGGACTGCGATCGCGCTGTTACCGAACTCTGCAAAGTTTTCGAGGTTGTCAGTTCTCCGCTGACCGAGGTTTCTACTACTCCTAAACCCCCTGCGGTGCGTGCAGTTGCTTTAGATATAAATCAAGCACGTTTAGCAATTCGCCACCTCCAGGATCGTCCTGGGATGGCAGCAAAATTATTCGGACTTTTAGCTGAAGAAAACATCAGCGTTGACATGATTATTCAGTCCCAACGATGTCGCAATATCGACGGAATTTTAACTCGCGATATTGCTTTTACTGTAGCACAAATGGATGTGGAAGCTGCTAGAGAAACGCTGGAAAAAGCCGCTAGTGAATTTGGCTGGGGTGAAGTCGCAGTTGATATCGCGATCGCTAAAGTTAGCGTAGTTGGTTCGGGAATGGTAGCCAATCCGGGAGTAGCTGCAAAGATGTTTGAAGCGTTATCACAGCACAAAATTAACATTCAAATGATTGCTACTTCCGAAATCAAAATTAGCTGCGTTGTGGATGAGGCACAAGGCGTAATGGCATTAAAAGCAATTCACTCAGCTTTTGCTCTTTCTGGTAGTGAAAAAATCCAAGTTCCGGCTTAATTTTTGTTTGTAGTAAGGGCTAAAGCCCTTACTATGAAATCATCTCTGATTTGATCGCTTTTAGGACTTACGCATTGACAAAATAGCTCAATGCGTAAGTCCTATGAGGGTTCCGGCGCTGAAGTTGGTGATGGCTCAGAGGACGGAGAAACGGAGGGTTCCGGCGCTGAGGTTGGTGATGGCTCAGAGGACGGAGAAACGGAGGGTTCTGGTTGAGGTGAGGATTCCGGTGACAATGGCGTAGATGGTTCCGGTGTTGATGTTGGTGATGGCTCAGATGATGGCTGAGTTGACGGCTGCGGT
>NZ_CACA01000032.1:0-8571 GCF_000180455.1 Kamptonema sp. PCC 6506 | reverse complement strand
TGGCTCTCCCGTACTTGTGGTGATAAACTAGGCTTATAGTTTAGCCACATCAAGGTTTTCAGCCGACCTTCGACCGTTTAATTGTATCAGCTACTACTTTTTACACCTAGTATCCGGGAGAGCCGATTTTGCCAGAGAATTTGGAGTTGGTAAAGATAAACACATCATTTTAGCTAGTGATTGCCCACTTTTTAAAGACAAGGTCAAGTATGCGTTTACCCTGGCAGTTGGACAGTCAACGTTGTATGAAAGATGTCGTTGGGGTCTACTCTTTGTTTGAGTTGTTGCAGTCGTGCGTACTGCTCTTTACTGTCGTAGTACATCTTTCTGATATCATCCTTTGTAATATCTGTATCTCCAAAGGAACCCCAGAAAACCCGTAGTTCTTGATTGCCGCTGAAGTGTTCGTCAACCACATTCTGCATCTGTTTCTGTAATTCTTCGGCAGCTTTCTCGAAGCCCTGCCGGTAGAAGAGATCGAATACAAAGCAGAAAACGTAGTTTCTATGAGAGATTGATGTTGCCTGCCTACGCTCCGTATTCTGATAAGCACCACCGCCCATCAACATTTGAAAGACGAGCTTTACGCCTTCCGTTTTCATAACCACCTTATCGACCATGTCTACAAAGTTCTGAATAAAATCGTCGGTCAACGCGTTTGTGGTGCAGTTGATACGCTTTTTGTATGGATATTTGAATTCACGTCCATCAAGGGTTGTAGCTGGATGGCGACGCACGAACGAATCTGACAAATCCGGCAGCGATCTCTTACCGTATTCGCGGCGTAGGAGCTCCTTCTCCCAAAAACTTTGCTCAAATAAAACCGCCTCATCGATTGATTTCAACCTCTCATCTTCGATAACATCTTTGTTTACGACAGGTATATCTCCGTATACTGCTTCAACCAACAGTACTGGGAAGAATTGGATTTTGTCTGTTGATTTTACGGTCATCATAAAATCAAAATCTGCTGTTAGTGTCCCAGCTTCGATGTCTTTCGACCATGCCTGAACCAGCTTCATCATTTTCTGAAAGCGACTCTTTCTATACATCCCGAGTGCAGTATATCCGTAGGAATTTGGGCGATCGCTAGCCTTAATATATTTGAACGTGTAGCTGGTCACGATGCCAAACGAACCAGCATTTCCACCTAACACACCCCAGAATATCTCTCGGTCAAGCTTCTCTTCATCCGAAGAGGGTGAAGAACCGTTTACTGGATGAGTAACCGTACGAAGATTTCCATCTGCCAATACAATGTCGAATGCCTCAACGTAGTCAAGGGCTAAGCCAAAGTTACGGACAAGATGACCATACCCTCCAGTTTGAGCATGACCGCCGATGGCCACCATCGGGCACTCACCGTGGGGGATTGTGATCTTCTCTTGCTTGAAACGATCTGCGAGCGTCGTCAGTTTAACAGCTGGGCCGACCTCAACGATATTCCCAGAGACGCTTAGGTGGTTAAACGCATCCATACTAAGCACAATCGTTTTGCTGCCTCCCGAAGACTTTCCAGAGTATTGATGCCCGCCGCTTCTAGCCACAATATGCAAGTTTTTCGATCTGGCAAACGCGATGGCTGCCGCAATGTCCTCTGCGTCCCGTGGGTAAGCCACCATTAAGGGTGTCAAATTTTTCGCTGGGTATGATGTAGTTGCGTAGACCTTGGCCCGACAGTGGTAGCCCAGATCATTTGGTTGGAAGACGTCACCTTTAAAACCTGGTATTCGTTCTGGACGTGTAGGTAACGTTAGAGGAACACCTTCGTGAAGTGGTGTGCCTATACGAGCAGATGCTGCGAAGATAGTATTTGTTGTGGACTCTATCAGTCTTGGAGTGTAGGCATAACCAGTGACCTCAAGAGCATTCTCTCGGTTTATTTGCAGACGAGCGGATATCTGGAGGTCTGGGTGGAGTTTGCCCTCTCCGTTCTCACGATAGGATACTCCGCTGTGGATATAGTTAACGTACTCGACGATAAAGTTCGCCCGATTCAGATCAGCAGCTTCGATTCTGTGGAGCCTCTCAGAATAAATGGTCGGATCTAGACCTGCTCCTTGACCCATGTCTGCAATAGCTTCGAGGACGTGAGACCCAGCCAATATTTCACGTGCGTGGCCAGAAGGAAGCTCGAAGATAACTGCGGCGACAGAAGGAAGGTTGGAGACAACTGCGGCGATAAGTCTCTCTAGCTCTGATTTTCCCTCTTCTGCAACTCCGAGAGCAGTGATACTCACGATCGGCATTAGGTATGAGCCACTATAAAGATCCAACACCAGGTCGCAATTCTCTGGTACATCTGACTCTAGAAATAAGCCTTGGGCGAGGCGAAGAAACTCGTCATAACCAGTATAAGGGAAGGAGAATCGCTGCATCCAAAGGCTCTGAGCTGGCACTGCCTCAAATGTGACTTGAGTGATGATAGCTCTAGACTCTTGGCGCAGAGCCAACCATGATTCTCCTGCGTAGGGTTGATCTGTGCTGATTGGAACTGTGATCGGTGTTCCATCTGGCTTCACTGCTTTGATTTCCGAAATATAGCCTGTAAGCGACCCTAGACTACGTGTTAGGTATGAGACGCTCTCATTCATTACATTTGAGGCAATGCTCTTTAGCGGATCGTCGGAAAGCGGTAGTGCCAAGCTGCGATCGATGAGGTGCTTTGCTATATCTTCGGCTGTCGCTCCCGCCTCTACTGCCACCTTGTTCCCATTGATGGTGACGTTTACTAATTCGCTGAGATTGATAACAACTCCGTTTGACCCATCCACTTCATCTTGTCCTACCACCTGTTTGCCACTTCGAACAAATGTTTTTTGGTTCTTAGAAAGCTTAATCGCAGTGGCAACATCATCTTGGGACGCTGGATACCAGACTTGATGGGAACCTGAAACGTCGGTGATGGTGTTTTGGAAATCCCAGTTGGATGGAATGACTCTTCCATTAAACTGGTTGGCTTCTGTCTTTGAAGGCTCCGTCATGTTTATCCCTAAGTTAATTGAATAATGCTCAGGACTTATATCAATTCCGGTTTCACCGGAATGATATCGCTTTAGTTTCTGGCCACCAGTGGAAACAAGTAAGTCCTTTAATCGACGAACTAACCGATATATTGAGTTACGGCAGTAACTTGTGACATTGGCAAGAGACGTTTAAGCATAACTTGCCCTCCTTGCACTTTTAACACCCTTTCACTATATCATTCCGGCTACGCCGGAATTGATATGACCAGTCGGGCGCTGCAATTTTGCACTACGGCACTCTTGAGCCGAGTCTTGCAAATGTCGATCTTTCTGATGTGGATGTCGAGAAGATTGGTGGGCAACTGCGAACATTTGGAAGTAACTTGTTGCAGCAAAATGGTGAATCAAACGATCAGTCTAACGATCAGTCTAACGGCATTGGTGACAAGTTAAGGCTCAAAGCCAGTTGTCAAGGGAATTTTCGGTGGTGGCTCAAAGAACAAGGGCTCCCCAGTGCGGACGGTCTCGGGAAAGGGAGCGATAATCAACTTAACCTTGGGTTTTCGTTGAGCTTTGACAATCCCTAAATCTCGATTTTCCGGAGCGGCAAAATACTTCACGGGGTCAGCAGCTAATCCCTGGTGATGAGCCACTTGAAAATGATACAGACCTCGATAAATCATCTCCAAAGAAATGCTCTCAAATTCCAGGGACATCTCGTCAGCCACGGCATCTCCTAAATCTACCAACAGACCATAAAAGAGCCAAGTTCCCCAAATCTGTAACTTGATGCCATTCAGGGAACCCGTCCATAAATAACTGAGTCCTAACAGCCGTTTTACTACGTTAATCAAACGTAAGGTGATAAATGAAGTCTTTTTCGTTCCCGAACCTAGACACACTCGGCGGTCTCGCAGACTATAGCTGTTGGTCAACACTGCCTCGACTTGTATCGTCGCTCGTTTTTTGAGTCTGGTAATTAAATCCACGCCTTGTTCTCTCAATTGATGCCAAAATTGAAAGTGATAGAACCCTCTATCTAGTAGCAGTAAGGTCTGGGGTTTGACTAATGCTAACAGGTCTTTCTCCCACGAGGTGTCCGAGGCTCTGGGATTTTCGTCAAATCCAATCTCGATCGGCAAGCGGGTGATTAAATCGATGACTACTGTCATCTTTCCGGCTAATTGACCTTTGGGCAGAGTTTCTAAACTTTTGAGTTTCCGAAATAGAGCTTCTAGGGTTGAACTGTCGGCGATCCAAATCTGCTCAAAGCAGCGACGGGCAAACTGTGTACTTTCGGGTTCAAGACGGCGAGTTCGTGAGCACCAAGCCTGTCTCAGATGGGGCAACAATTCTTTGAAAACTCTCTCGAATAACTCGGCCGGAAAGGTCAAAAATCTTGGGTCTTCCGTACTTACTGTGCTAAAATATTAGGTGAATGCCAAAAAAGTAAAGCTCTAACTTGAAAGTTTTGAAAATTTTTAAACCCAAATCCACAGCGTTTTAATAACTTTAACTTGTTGTTGATTCCTTCCACTATTCCGTTGGTTGTTATGAGCTCAAAATAACCAACTATCTCAGGAAGCCACCGCTTAATTGTTTTTACACTTTTTTTGTAGTATGGTTCGGCTTTTTCTAACCAATCAATTAGTTCTAAAGTCCCCGATCCCACATTATGATTGTTCTCAAATAAGAGGTGAAACTCTTCTTTTAACAAGTGCATAATTCCTAGTAATGGTGAAGCTTTTTTAACTTGCTTTAATTTTTCTTTTTGTTTAGTAGATAACTGCTTTTCTGCTTTCAACAATGTATATTTACTTCCTTTTAAACCATCAAATAATTTAGCTCTTTCTTTGATATTTAAAGAACCGGCCGTTTGTTTTTGAGAAATTCTAGCCTGATTCAACTCCTCATGAATCAATTTTGTGACATGAAATCTGTCTACTGTCACCTCAGCATTTGGACAAATTTTCTTTACTAATGATTTATAGTTTCCCGTCATATCCATACTTACTTCTTCTATCTGAGATAATACTTTTTCTCCCCAACTTAACATCACTTTTTCAATCTTAGACTGTTTTCGCTCTGAAACTAACCCAATTAATTTATGACTTTCTAAGTCTACTAAAACTACAATAAACTTTCCTTGACCTTTGACCAAACTAATTTCATCCATCCCTAACTTTCGCAAATCTTGCACATCAACAGGCAAAATTGATTGAGCAACAAACATGACCATTGACTCAACTTCCTCTGCTGTTAATCCGTTGTTATGAGCGACATTCTTCAGATCACTATGAATAACTTGTTGGGTAATAGCTTCTGCATATCTATAAGTAAAACTTTTCTTCTCTGGCACAAAATCTAAAATCTCACTAAAAGGTTTTTGACAATTTTTACACTTAAATCTGCGTCGATTCACAGATAAAACTACTTCTCTATTACCTATTGGTAAATCTTTTACTAAATGTCGTTGATTTTGATGAAGACGATGACTTTTTTGACCACAACGAGGACAAAGTGCTGTTTTCTTATCCGATTTCACGAATATAATTAATGTATCTTCTGTTTGTTGACTATTTTCTACTAAAACTTTTGGTAAATTTAGCAATTTCGTCATTAACCTATTCATAAAACACTCGTTTGTTGGTACTTACCTAATATTTTAGCACAGTAAGTACGGAAGACCCCTAACTACGAGGATTTAAGAGGTGTTGGAGTACAAAAAATCAATTAAAAAGCAGCGAAAATTAATTTAACTTAATTAAAATTTGTGAAAATTGGAGGAGAATTTAGGATTTTTGAGGGGCAAGTAGGAGAGATTAGGAAATAAGAGGGAATAAGAGGAAATATAAGGGTTAAAATATAAAGCTTTTTGTAGCCCTCAGTAACAATTGTGGTGTTGTTCTTTCTCATAAAAAGTTGCAACCCTGTGTGGAAGATGCAACTTACGCTTATTGCTGGCAGATATTACTTCTTAGAAGAACCTGACTTTTGTAGTAGTCGTAACATCAGTGGGATTAGTACCTGGAACAAGCGAGGCGGCAGAGCAGATGAAGATAGCGTTCGCTCTGCATGAACATTCTGGCAGCCCGAAAAAAATACTCTTCCACTTAACTTGTATTGTACAAAAGTGCGGTAGCACTGAATTCAATCAAACTCGCCTTCCTGTCTTACAATTGTTCCTATTGCTGATTGCCGTGCAGCATTTTTCGCTTACTCTAAATTTGGATGCGAACGCACGCAATCGCCTGACTCATGGGGCTACTCAATCAAGTAATTCGATAGATTTCATGGGTAAGTAAAACTTCGTTGATTGGTGGTTGAATATGAGGAATCCGTATTTTAGATAAAACTGGGCGGCTTGTTCGTCTATGGCTTCAGCAACTACGGCTAGGGATGCGATTTGTTTGGAGACTGCCAGGGATTTTTTGAGCGCATCAATCAATAAGAGTTCGCCAAATCTTTTACCTGTTTGAGCGCAATCAACCGCAAGGCGACCGAGTAATGTGGCGGGTAATTGGGGATAGCGTGGCAAGGTTTTGGCAAGTGCCGTATCCAATTCTGTTATGTCAATGGTGTAGTTTGAGAGGGTGTAATAGCCTAAAACTTCTGTTTCTGGATGGTTTTCTGACTCATCTATTAAAACAAATATCGTGGCAACTTTCCTTTTGAGATCCTGTGATGCTTGTTTACGGATGTAATTATCTAGGCTATCTTTGCCACAGCAGAAGTTTGAACGTATGTGTTTGCGGCTATCCAGTGGCTCGATTTTGAGAACCATTAAGCTTTCATAGTTTGCTGATACCTTACCGCCGCCGCCAAGAGTGCTTGATTGGGTAAGGGGGGATTGAGCAAGGCATCGACAAAGGCTTCACTGTCTTCTAGGCTGAGTTTGAGGGTTTGGTGTTTTTGGATTGTGGCAATTGCTGCCTTTTGCAAGCTGGAGATCGCAAAGTCAGTCAGGGTGAGCCCTTCCAAATCAGCCGCTTTTTGCAACAAAGATTTGATTTCCGGGCTGATGCGGGCTTCTAGCCGTGCCATCTTTTTTGTAGTGGATGGGGTGATCATGGCATTAGGTTCGCTGTTAAAGCTGAACTTTTAACTCTAGTCTATGCGGCAATTAGCCGTACCGTCAATGGGTTGCCCATCTCTAACGTCAATTTTGCCGCTTTTCGGCCCCGAGTCGGGCTTTATTTACCTCCGGTGAATTGCGATGGCACGATCAGTTGCTGTCGTAGTCTTGCAAAGTCTTGCAAAAACCATAAAAACCATAAATTGGTCAATTTCGTGCTCTTGTACGTACATTTGACATGGCTTGCTATGCGACTAGCGCACTAACTAGGAGGATTTAGAAGGGTCTAAAATACAAAAAATCGCGCCAAAAGCAACAATTGTTTTCGAAAAATGATAAGCATTTATACTGATTGTGACCGAAAAAGTAGGAATTACGAGGTGTAATGAGTAATAATTGTGCTCTTTTCTCCTCTTTTTCCCTCCCAAATTTTAGCTAAAATTTTTGAATGAGTAAGTGCGATTTTCCTGCATTGGTTTGGTCAAGGTGTATTCGGATTAATCGGGTTAATGGGGAGCCAGTGGTAGCAACTTGTAGGCTGATTCGGATATTCGAGTAAGGGCAGCCCAGTCAAGTCGCGAGTTACAGTTGTTAAAGTCAAAACAATTCAAAGAAAGCACAGTGCAAGGGATTGTCTAGTAATAGTAGCTATCGCCACAAACACCAAAAAACTAGAGATGGAGTGTCAAGGGGCTTAATTTTACCCGATCTTCAACTGTCCCCATCAATGCCTCTGATGCGATGTTAGCCAAGTGTCTCAAAAAGCTTGGTTTTACCCGATCTCCAACTGTGCCGATTGCTCATACTATTGTGGCGGCATTTGCTTTGACTACAAAATTTACTGACTTGCCGAAGTAACGCTATTAGTATTCTGGTAGCAAAAAAATATTGAGGTACTTCGCTTTTCTTGTACAAAAGTGCGGTAGCACTGCATTCATTCAAACGGGAGGCTCCCTGCACTGCAATTCTTGCCTTAAGGCATCAGCGTGTCCAAACGAGAAAATTGTACGAATCGGCAAGAAGAGCAACAGCGAAGGTTAGTAAAATGGATGAACACGCCCTTAAAAATAGCATTATAGGGTTTACCAGGTATTATCCTGGTGGTGACGATGGCTGCAACAGGTTTAACCCTGGTAAATGGCGATCTCATCCAGAATAACCAAAGCTTCCAATAGCTAAAGCTTACCAGGAGAGAGCGATCGCTACTTTCATGCAGCCCCCCAAAGCAAAAGCGCATCGAAATGCGTTTTTGCTTTATCCTCGCTAAATAAGCTGATACTCACCGCCTCACTAAAGCTGACCGTTACGGTATGATGGCTGCTATCCTCGACGAGTCCATCACTGAAGAAAAGATGCGATCGCTCAATCGTTTACTTCGTTCCTTCCTTAAAGGTCAAATCCAAGTAACTGATGAACTTTGCATCGCGTAGCACTTGACAACAGAAGCTCTCTTTTGAAACGGAAGCACTAGTTGTAGGAGACCGCAATCATAATCACTCAAGACCGCAATCAGGATTTTTTCGAGACCAA
>NZ_CACA01000033.1:0-9097 GCF_000180455.1 Kamptonema sp. PCC 6506 | reverse complement strand
CCCTTAGTCCCTAGTCCCTAGCCCCTAGTCCCTTCTTCTATAAATTGCTAATAGTTTAAAGCTTTAGACTTTTGCTGAACAGTCGATCCTTCTTGAATTGGGTGTACGGGAATTTCAATCCAGAACTCCGTCCCCTCTCCTGGTTGCGACTCGCAGCGGAGCGATCCTTGGTGATTTTCTACTAAAATTTGACGACTAATAGATAATCCCAATCCCGTTCCTTTCCCTATTTGCTTCGTTGTAAAAAATTGGTCAAATACCCGCGATTTTACTTCTAGGGGTATTCCAGGCCCATTATCAGCAATTCGGACTGTCACATAATCGGGATGGCTAACTTCAGTGCGAATCCGAATTGTTGGCATAATTTGGCCTACTATTTCTTCCCGATTTCCCATCCCTTCTTCCAAAGCATCAATGGCATTGCTAAGAATATTCATAAACACTTGATTTAGCTGTCCTGCATAGCACGTAACCATTGGCAAATCAGCATAATCTTTAACTATTTCAATCATTGGCCGTTTCGGGTGAGCTTTCAGGCGATTTTGCAAAATTAATAGGGTAGTGTCAATCCCTTCATGCAAATCTACCTGTTTCATTTCAGTGTCATCTGTTCGTGAAAAATTCCGCAAAGACATTACAATCTGCCGAATCCTATCGGCTCCAATTTGCATAGAACATAGGACTTTTGGTAAGTCTTCAATTAGAAAATCTAGGTCAATATCTTTGATATGCTGTTGAATTTCAGGAGTTGGTTCGGAATAGTATTCGCGATAGAGTTCGAGCAAGTGCAACAAATCTTGGGTATAAACTTCGGCATGGCTAAGGTTGCCATAAATGAAACTGACGGGGTTATTAATTTCGTGGGCGACGCTGGCGACTAATTGCCCCAGTGAAGACATTTTTTCGCTGTGTAATAGTTTAGCTTGAGCTTGTTTGAGTCCGATCAGTGCTTTCTCAAGTTCAGCCGCTTGTGCTTCCGCTTGAGTAGTGGCAGCACAACTTTCTTGATAGAGTTCGAGGTGCTTGATATCCATTTCCAATTGTTCGGATTCACTCTCGTGTTGATATTGAGTGACTACTGCATCCAATGATTCTAATAACCGACCATAAGCAGCGGTGACAATGTAGTTTAAATGGGGATTATTTGGTTCTAATTCTATATCTGGGGATTGTACTAAATCTCTGACTTTAGTAATATAATCGCGTACTTGTTGGTCTAGATTCCAAGGTGGCTCAAAATACATCGCTTTGACGACCTTTGAACTCTGACCTGGTAAATTCATGCTACGATCGCCATTAATTAAGCCATTGTGGGACTTTTCCATAAGATTTATGGCATCGAGCAAGTCGGTACGCAGTTTTACCCTAACAGTCGGAACTTGAGAGCAAACTAACTTTAAAGACAGAAAGGCTATTCGCTGGGAAAGCATTCGCTGCCGACCGCTAATATTCACAACAGCCGCACTAATTTTGCGGGCAGCCCAGATGTCATCTAAATTAAAGTATTTAGTGAATTCTAACATAAGTAATAGTTTGAGAGGACATAAGTTTTTAGAGTTCATAATAATGTAATGTTTTTCTACCCTGTTAAACATTTTGTACAATGATATCCTGAAAAAATATTTTTAGTTACTCGATCCGATCAAACGGTATCTTTAATCACAAATTTTTACTGTAAATAGCTGGACTTGCAGTGAGGGCGAAAGCTATCACTGCAAGAATTATTAAACCGTTTGCTACGAACATTTGTTTAAAAGAAATCCGGTAGCCAAGGTTGAGGGCCAGCAAATATCAGAGTAGCTAGATTGAGTGCCTCATCCTCTCCTTCTTTCTTCTGCTTAGAACTTTCCACAAATTGCACAATAATCCCAATTCTCCAAATTATTGATACAATCTGTATTGTTGAGTTAACTTCAAAAGATCGACCTCCTGCCTTTTGCTGATGCTATTGACTTTAAGTCGATTATGTGCTAGGCGTTGGCTGCTCTAGACTAAATCTACGATCGCTTCCTACTACCTTGTTGTCATGTCAGGGTTTGTAAATAACCTTGCTGTCATGTCAGGGTTTGTAAATAATTGTAACTATAAAATACTCTCAAAGATTAAACTTTATTGCAAACTAGAAACATAACGAGAGTCCTGTGATACCTTCAATGGTGGTCTGAAAACGACGCAGCATAAGGGAAGGAGAACACTTTGAACTCGCAGTTGACAGAATATCCGGCTTGCTCATTGCGTGAAGATGTCAGTGAGTACGTGGCTCATCTACAACTTCACATGACTTTACAGGCTCGTAACTTAGTCCCCAATATTACGCAGGCTAAAGATAGCCGCGAACATCTGTTGCAACAGACTCAAGCTCATTTTGAGAAACGGGTGTCTCGACAAGCTCTTTAGCTGGTGAATTTTTCTCTCTTTGCGATCGCGATTTCCAAAATTTACGCGATCGCTTCTCACTTTGGGGGAGTATGCTTTTTGGCAGATTTTCGCTAATATTCCTTGGAAGTGGCTTAAATCTAATTTATATGCGTACTCCAACAGTTATAGTTTTGACTTTAGCGACCTTGATGGGAAGCGGGTTAACGAATGCGGGTTTAGCGATCGCCCAATCCTCAGCCCTCGAACCAAAAGCCAGCCATCTGCCGACAGCGACAGCCCAAACGCCGACAATTCTGACCAAGGCTTTGGTCGCAAAGGCAAGATGCCTCTCCCACAAGAAAATTAGCTCTTGTGAAACAGGTAAGATGGCTGTTGCTGAGATTGATACAAAATATCCAAGCACTATTAAAAACCAGACGGTTGAAACCGCATCTGCACAGACACAACCCGCCGACGCGGGTTGTAAAATTATATCTCCCTCTTCAGTCCGCGCAGGCGGACTTGGTTTGTGTAGCCGCGAATTCTATTCGCCCAGGCTTGGCGGACTGATTGAGAATAATCGACTGATTGAGAATAATCGACTGATTGAGAATAATCGACTGATTGAGAATAATGTAGAGACGGTAACGATCGCAGCAAAAAAAGCTCTGCCTAAAGATTTTAAATCCGCGATCGCGACACCAACCCAAAGCATCGCCAGCCCCATTCCCTCACTCTCCAGCAGCCAAAGCACCCAAGTATTCAACAGTAGCGCCCAAGAACTCGGCGGTAGCGTACAAATGAGTATAGATGAGGGAGCGATCGCTCAAGATGTCGAAGGCGCTTATGTCAGAGAAGTACAAGTCCGCTTCGTCAACTCCAAAGGCGAAGCAGTAGATAAAGGGGGCAACCCAATTCAGGGGCGGATTTCAGAAGATTTCATCCGCAGCGAAATCCAACTCAAAGCCGGGGACAATTACAGTCAGGAAGCAGTCCGCAGAGATTTGCAGCAGTTGCGGCAATTGGCTTTATTTTCCAAGGTCACAGTTTCCACAGTACAAGTCGGTACTGATATCGATGTCATCTACAACGTCACAGAAGGTCAGCCCCGCAGTTTTAACTTTGGTGGCGGTTATAGCGATGACCTTGGGGTGTTTGTAATTTTGGGAGTTCGGCAAATAATCGGCCGCAGCCAGCGAGTATCGCTGCTTTTCCAGCCTAGTATCCGAGACTTTGAGTACGATCTGCGGTTCACGAGTCCCTATCTGGCTAGCGAAGATCGTTTGGGTTACAGTTTCGGCACTTTTCGCGATCGCCGGAGTTCGGACATTTTTGACAAAGATGTTAATTTACCCGACGACAACAAAGTTCGGGAAATCAGGATGGGCGGTAACGTCAATTTCACCCGACCGATTGGCGATTGGCAGGGGACTCTGGGATTGAACTATACCAGCATCAGCACGCGCGATCGCAATTTGAGGATTGCCCGCCGCGATGAAGAAGGAAATCCTCTGACTTTAAGCGGTACGGGGGTTGACGAATTATACACTGTCTCCTTAGCTTTCACCCGCGACTGGCGCAACAATCCCTTTAACCCCACTAGCGGCTCAATTTTGACTTTGGGTACAGAACAGTCAATTCCTCTGGGGCGGGGGAACATCACAATGAATCGGTTATTAGCTAATTACATACAATACGTGCCTATACAATTGATAGGTCGAGGCGATCCCGAAGCTTTGCCCGAAATGTTTGCCTTTAACTTGCAAGCGGGTACGATCGTTGGCGACTTCCCACCCACAGAAGCTTTCCGTCTCGGTGGTAGCAGTTCTGTGCGGGCTTACACATCGGGAGCTCTTGGCACTGGCCGCAGCTACGTTTTAGCCTCCGGCGAGTATCGCTTCCCCATCAGGAATAATATCGGCGGCGTAATATTTGTCGATTTTGCCTCAGATTTAGGTTCTGGCGACAGCGTATTGGGAGAACCAGCCATTGTCCGGGACAAACCTGGGACGGGTGCGGGGGCTGGGGTAGGAGTACGAGTGCGATCGCCTTTTGGGTTAATTCGCTTCGATATCGGAGTTAGCGATCGCGGCGGCGTAAGATTCCTCTTCGGTACCGGACAACGGTTTTAAACTGTTAGTTGTTAATTGTTCGTTGTTAGTGGTTAGTTGTTAGTTGTTATTGACCCAGAAACCTGGCTTCTGCCGTGCATTTCGACAAACGTTTGACTAAACGGACGGTTGAATATTCTGGCTAACATTGCTCCAGTTACAGCTCTTATTAACGCTGAGGTTTCTTGAGTTTAGAATCTTTAGCTTTTGCCGTTGATTTCGCTGGATAATACCTAAATTTACTCAGAGCAGCACTTGCCGATTTAGCAACATTCCGATCTGTATCTCGCAGAGCTTGTTGCAGAAAAGGGATCGCTTTATCAGACTTAATTGCTCCTAAAGCTTCCACCGCAGATAGGCGTACCTGCGGCTCCAAATCTCTACTCAGCTTTCCTAATATTGGTATTGCCTGCTGCAATTCCGATCTTGAACCGTTAGCAGCAGCAATTTTGCTTAAAGCTGCTGCTGTTAACTTGCGAATATTAGCGCTTTGATGACGGGAGTACCCGATTAACTGAGGAACAAAACTGATTTGACGGGAATCTCCCCAAGCTATAATTTTATTATCTAATTCCTGAACTAATGCTTTAGCAGTGAAGTTCAATGTTGGGACTTTCTGCTCTTCAATTTCCGGCTCCAAAGGGACAGAATAAGTAGGAGTTACCGTCTCTAATTGTGGTGATTCCACAAACTCAGGAGTTGCTGTCTCTGAGGGCTGTGATTGCCAAGCTGGATTTTGTTCTCCTAACTGACTTTCATAATGGTTTTGTAACATCCTGACCGTTTGTTGTGTATAACCTTCATGGTTTTGCAACTCCTCATTGGCATTTTTTAACTGAGTTTCATAATGTTCTTGCAGTAGTCTGGTATTTCCCTGCATCTGAGCCTCGTGAGCTTGGGATTTCTCTGCGGCTAATCTTAAATCATTTTCGTATTCCTCTTGCAGCAGATTGATAGCTGATTGTTTCTGAGCTTCATAAGTTCTAGCTAATTCTTCAGCAGCTTGCATTAATTGAGTTTCGTATTGTGCTTGCAATTCACTGATAGTTGCCTGCATCTGAGCTTCGCGAGCCTGTAATTCTTCAGTGGTTTGTTTTAACTCGCTCTGATGTCTATCTTGCAGAGATTGTATGGCTGATTGCATCCTGTCTTCATAGGTTTTCTGCAATTCATCAGTGACTTGGACTAACTGAATATTGTGTTGGTCTTGTAAGGATTGTATCGTTTCCTGTAGCCGTGAATTATGAACTTGTTCTAATTCTTCTGTGATTTGTCGGCGGCGGTTTTCCTCTCCCGCTTGTAGGGATTTGATAGTTTCTTGCATCCGAGACTGGTGGGTTCTTTCCATGTCCTCGGATATTCTGCGAGTTTGCTCGCTTTGGTTTTGCTTGTGCTGCTGCAATCTCTTTTCTACCAACCAGTAGGCAACTGCCAATCCCGCCAAAAAACTTATGAGTGCTGCTATTACTAAAATCATCAGTGAAAACCCTCCAGTTTGAAGTGCGCCTGCTTTTCTGTTTAACTAATGATACAGTATTGAAGAGATGGCAAAGTATAAAAATTGCTAAACTGCTACCTCTCCAAAGCCACTTCGCAGTCGTGTCTCAATGGAACACCCATTACCAACTCCCACCACTCGCGCTCATGTTTTTGTTTCGGGAACTGTTCAAGGTGTTGGCTATCGTTACTCAACTATGAATTACGCCAAGCGATTTGGCGTGAATGGTTGGGTACGAAATCTTGCCGACGGCAGGGTAGAAGCTGTGTTTGAAGGAAGTATAGAAGCCGTGCAATCGATGATTTCCTGGTGTCGCATTGGGCCGATGGGTGCTGTAGTTAAAGATGTGGCGATCGAGTATGAAGAACCGGAGGGAGATCGCCGATTTGAAATTCGCCGTTTCTAACTGTAATGACTTCAAATAATCGGGCAACTTTGCTCAAATCTTTGTCTCCCGGTGCTATTTCTAAACCGCTGGAAAGGTCAATGCCGCTAGGTTGAAGTTGTTTGAGGGCAGCTAATATATTATCAGGAGTTAAACCGCCGGCAAGTAGCCAAGGACAACTAGGTTGAAACTGTTTTAAACTCGTCCAATCTATCGTTTTACCCGTACCGCCTAGCTGGTTAGGATGATAAGCATCTAACAGTAAGGTATTAACATGAGCGGCGTAAATAGCGGCTTTCTCTAAAGTTTCAGGTGTTTTTACTCTCAAAGCTTTGATAATTTCAACTCCGGGTAAAAACTGCTGGAGGCGATCGCAAAATTCTGGGCTTTCATCTCCATGCAACTGCACGCCATTTAATTGAGACCGATCGACTACTTGACAGATTATTTCTAGTGTGGTATTAGCAAAAACCCCGATGCGATCGATATTCTGGGGTAACTGCTCGACGATCGCCCGAATCAACTCTGGCTGAATATACCTGGGCGATGCTGGCACACAGATAAATCCCAAGGCCCCCGCCCCTAGCTGCGCGATCGCTTGCCCTTGCTCTAGCTTCGTAATCCCACAAATTTTGACTCGCACGATCGCACCTCTCTGCCGCAGTTGTATCAAAATATAAACTTATTGTTAACTATTAAAACAAATTTTAGTTTGTGGCTAAGCACTATTTATAATTTTTGCATTCAATTAGTCCCAGCAAGCAGCCGTCCAGACAGCCTGTTTGGGCGTTGATATAAAATTGGTTCTGGTCAGAGAGTCCATTTTTCATGGATTTTCAGAATTTAGGTGCCAATGACTAAACTCACATTCCTTTCTAAGTTTATCAAAGGAGATTAGGAACTTGATTTACTCTGCTTTACTTTTGGCCGTCGGTCAATCTACTACACCCCATACACCAGAATGGTCTCTCGGTGTAGGGCTAGTAATGATTCTTGCCAATCTATTCGCGATCGCGATCGGCTACTATGGAATTTCCAAGAACAACCGAGGCAAAGGCCCAGCTTTACCCGTTGACCTACCAGGTATGTTCACAGGATTTGGCGTACCTGAATTATTAGCAACAGCAAGCTTCGGTCACATCCTGGGAGCCGGAGTTATCTTAGGTTTAGGCAACGCTGGAGTCCTCTAAATCGTCCAGAAATTAACAATTAAAAATTAGAAAGCCGGAAATCGAGCGGCAAGTTTTAATTGTGAATTAGACGTTTCAGAACTTACCCATAATGTAACGCCGCCGTCCCGCAGGTTCAAAAACCGGGTAATTCGGTGGCGTTATAAATAGTAGAAAAATCATGTTAACCCTAGTTTGTCACTCTAGGAAGAGTAAAATAGAAAGAGAAGTGTAAATGGGAGACATAGATGATGATACAGCCCAAAATTCCACAACCTACCATTAGTTTCATCGATCAATATTGTGGGAGTTATCAAAAAATATTTCCAGAAGTTAGAAGCTATGAAGCGTTTAAGCAAATTATTATGGGGATTTTGACACCAAGCAAAAGAAAAAGTTTAGTAACACTATCTAAAATCAATACTCCGGACAGTTTTGGAGTAGAGAGGCAAGCGAAAGCCCACAAAAGAGTCAGTAAAATTTGAATCTAAAAGGCAGAAAAAAAGACACTCTTTAAGTTAAGCTAAAAAAGCACACCAACTTAACAGACTGCATACATGAATATTATTGAATCCATTTTACAACAAATGTCAGGGGTGAGTCAAGCCCAAAAAAAGTTTATAGTAACTTTACTTTCCACAATCGTGCTGGTTTATGCCAAAGTGAAATTCACCAACCTGGGTCGTTATAGTTCTGCCAATGAAAAAACTTATCGGCGGCAATTTTTCCAAAAGTTTGACTGGTCTCACTTCTCTAAACTTTTTATTAAAAAGCCTTGAATCAAGAGCGCACAGTTATTGCCGTTATTGATTGTTCTTTTCTGAGAAAAAGTGGTAAAAAGACTGAGGGAAAAGCTTATTTTTATAATGGTATCGCCGGGAAAGCTGAACAAGGATTAGAAATTTCTGTAATTTCTGTTGTCGAAGTTGAAACTCATATTTCCTATAGTTTAAGCGTGCAACAAACTCCTGAATCAGATTTAAATTTGATTAGTAGATTAAGGGTTGATGCTAACCTAAATTACCTCTATACTGGAGAAAGAAATAAATTTGGCGCTCCTCGTAAATTATGATGGGAAAGTTGACTGCAATAATTTGAAAAATCTAACTTTAATTAAAGAAATAAAGCCGGGAGTTAAGCTTTATTCATTAGTGGTATGGAGTTGTTGCTTAAAATCCAAAATCCGTTTGGCTTGTATCTCTGAACTTCAACCTAACGGTAAAACCAAAAATATTTTATTGTTTAGCACCGATATCAATCTCAAGGCTGAGCAAATACTTGAGTATTATCAAGCTCGTTTTCAAATTGAATTTATTTTTCGTGATGCCAAACAATTCACGGGTTTGTCAGATTGTCAATCTGTGAATAGCCAACGCCTTGATTTTCATTTTAATGCCAGCCTAGTCGCCTTAAACTTAGCCAAATATGAAGCCTATAGTCGTCACTTATCTTCCAATCCCTTCGTATTTTCAATGGCCTCTTATAAACGCTTGGAATTCAATCGGCATCTACTTTCTACATTTATTAGCAAGTTAGATTTAGACAAGGACTTGATTTTAAATCATCCTAACCTCCC